>JBMOHX010000083.1:0-12391 GCA_049317625.1 Phycisphaerales bacterium | reverse complement strand
CCGCGAGCGCCTCGTCTGCTTTCTTCTTGAGAGAGGCTTCGGCACCGAGGAGGGTGGTACGTTTCTCTTCGAGCACGCGCAAGCTCTTTTTCGCGGTCACCAGGCCGAACCCGCCGACGACGATGATCCCGAGTACGGCGAGGAGAGCCACCTGTCGCTGGCGCACGAAACGATCAGGGGCCCGGCGCGGATTGGCGAAGTCGAGCGTGGGCTTGTCGACCAGTTGCTCGAGCAGGAGACCCGCGAGCGGTGCCGCGATGGCCCGCTCGCCCTCGGGCATGTGCTCGGGAAGCACGACGCCGGGAGGGACGGTCACCGTGTCCGCGGCGCACCCGAGGCCCTGTGCGCACCGCTCGGCGACGCGGCGAGCGAGGTCACCCTCGCCGATGAGCGCGACGACTTCGAGGTCGGCAACGGTACGGCCGGAACGGAAGCTCATCCACGTGCGTTTGGCTTCGACGCTGATCCGCTCGGCGAACGAATCGATCTCGTCGCGCTGGGTGGGACGGGGCACGTCCGCGGCACGTGCGAACATCATCTTGCCGTCCTGCACCACCACAAACTCGGCGGAGCTCGCGCCGACCGCGATCCCCAGCACCGGCCCGGAGCGCCGCTGCGACAACTCCGCGAGGAGCGACGCCGCGCCGAAGGAGCGGAGGCCGATCCGGTTCAGCTTCAATCCCGCGCCGCTCATCACCTGCCGGCACCAAGCGACACGATCCGCGGGCATCGCGCCGGCCAGCACGGAGGTGGCTCGCAACCCGCCGCTCATTTCCTCGCCGACCACCGCGTAGTCGAGCGCCGCGCCGTCGAGCCCCATCGTCAACTGGCGGGACATCTGCAGCCGCACCATGTTCGAGAGGTCGGCCTCCGTGAGATCCGCGGCCATCGGCAGGCTCAACTGTTTGAGCACGATGTCGCCGCGCGAGATCGCGAGCACCACCCGGCCCTTGGGGAGCCCGGCTCGCGAGAACTCGCTCCCCACCCACTCGCCGATCGCCTTCGCGTTGTCGCCGGGGACGGTCTCGGGGCGGAAGGCGCTCAGCCAGCGGCGGACCTCGACGCGGTTGGCGTGCACGACCGCGGTGATCGCGGTGAGGCGACTGCCGTCGAGTTCAAGAACGCTGTATTCGCCCTTCGCGCCCAACTGCTACCTCCGTGGCTTGCTGGTCCATCGTCCGAGTCGCCGATCGGTCGGCGACGGCTGCGCGAGCTCGGGCACCGGGACTTCCTGCCCCGGCGCTTCGACCTCCGAATCTTTCGCCTTGTCGGCGCGAGTGTCCCGGTCTTCCTTTTTCTTTTCCTGCGCTCTCCCGCCCATCCTTGCGGCACGGTCCTTCACCGGGGCGGGATCGCGCGGAGTTTGCGGGGCCGCGGCTTCCGCCGCTCCACCCTCGGTCCCGTCCTGGGCCCGCCGCGCAACCTCCGACTCCCTGACGATCGCTCTCGCGCGGTCCAGGTGGGTGACGTCGCGCAGGTACGCGACCCGGGCAACGGGACCCGAGACGTCGAGCACGGCCTCGAAGACAACAGCCCGTTGCAACGTCACACCGTCGAGATCATCGATTTCCCCGGCTCCCTGGGCCGCGATGCCGGCTTCCACACGCACTCGGTACTGCATGCAACGCGTTCCCATCCAATCGACAGCCTGGAGGAACTGTTCCTTCGAGAGGATCCCCTCACGGAGCGGCCACGCGACATCCTGCTTGAGATCGGCGGCGAGCGAGTCCCGTGTCTGGACGATCCGTTCGGCCGCCGCCGCGTCGATACCGGGGATCGCCGCGAGGACCGGCGCGGGCGCGCTGCTGAGATCGACTTTCCCGAGTCGGTAGAGGTCGTTTGCGGTGGTGAAGATGTCGAGCATGACGCCCCACTCCTCGGGCGGGACGTTTTTCTCCTGGAGCAGCGCGACGAACTCGGAGTCCTTCTTGAGCGGCTCCCTGTTCTTGAAAATCTCGGCCGCCATCTTCGTCACGTCTTCGCCGAACCGCTCTTTGAAGGCTTCCTCAAGTTCCTGCGACCACTTCAGCCCGAGGTTGATCCGTGATCGCCCGGCGTACTGCGCGTTTCCCTCGCCGATCCCGGCCTGCACGTTGGGGTCGAACGAGAACGTCGTGAGCAGCGAGAGCAAACCCGGGCCCGCCTCCGCTTCCCCGGGCTGGGATGCCCCACTCGTTGGCTCGTCCTCCCCGTAGAGAGTGCGTTCCTCAACACCCGAGAGGCCCGCGAGCGCCTCGACGCATTCGAGACCCGCGCCGCGCTTTGCGACGATGGCGGCCGCGATGGCCTCGTCGACGCCGGGGAGTTTCGCGAGCATCTCCGCGGTCGCATGGTTGACGTCAAGATGACCGGCCTCGGAGATCAGGAGCGGCCCGGGGGCACCGTCCTGTCCCCGCCACCGGCGGAGCCGCACCACGCCCACGCCGCCTTGTACCTCGCAGGTCCACGATGAGCGGACCTCTGGCCCCTCTCCGGAGAGCAACCCCTGGCGTTGCGCCGCGAGTTCCGACTGGGCCGCCAAGACCCCCGACCACGCCAGCGACCGGGATTGCATCGCGCCGAGCGAAGCTTCCGCGAGATCCTGGTGCGCATCGGACCGCCGGAGCACTGCGGCACCGATGATCGACGCCAGCACCACGACGATCAGCACACCGAGCAGCACGACCGCGCGCCGGTTCATTGCTCGCCCCCTTGCGTGCCGGATGCGGTCGCGTCGTGGACCGCGATGATCGTCGCGCGATCCGGGGCGGGGAGCGGCTCGTCTTCCGCCGAAGCGGAATCGGCCTCCTGCTCGGGCTTCGGCTCCTGCGCTGGCCGGACAAACCACACCGAGATCTCGATCGCCGCGGGGACTCCGCCCTCCGAGGCGCTGTCGTAGGAGGTGACCCACTCGTCCCCACGCCGGTACCGAAAGCGCACCTTTGAAACACCCGCCACGAGAGTCTCCAAGTCGCCCGCGTCGCGCTTCGCGGCGATCCGCGTGCCGGCCGCCTCGAACTTGTACTCGGAACGAGTGGCGTCTCCCAGCGCGTGGGCGTCCTGCGCATCCAATCGCACAGACCGCCGCGTGATCGCCATCGAGGACTCGTCACCCTTGACGCCAGCCGCGCCGTCGTCTGCTTTCGCAACGCACGTGGACAGGTCGCTCTCGATGGACGCGAACAGGCGTGTCGCTCCGATCTGCCGCGCGGAGTGCACCTCCAACCTCGTGCGGTCGTCGAGCACGCCCCACATGAACGAGTACACCCCCGCCGCCAGCAGCACGATGAGCAGCAGCGCCACCATCACTTCGACCAGCGAGAAGCCGCGGCGGCTCATGACCCACCCCCGCGTTTCCGCGGCGGTGTGCGGCGTTCGGTCGCGCGCTGCTCGTTCGCTGCGCCGCGGCGAGCGGCCTCGGCGAGCGGATCCTCCTGAACCTTCTCCTCCCGCTCCGGCGAGAGCCGCACCAACTGCGCGAGCTGGAATGAGGCCACGACGCGGTCCGAGCCGGGCGGGTCCAGCTGCACCGCCCGCACCCGCACCATGGTGAGCCCCTCAAACTCAGAAGGCTCCGATTCGATCTGCAACTCCCACGGGGAGGCGGCCGCGTTCTCGTCGAACGTCCCGTCCTTCTCGTCGCGCCACTCCGGCACCGGCCCGTTGAGCGTTTCGGGGGTGCCGACCCCCGACTCGATCTGGGCCATCGCCCCACGCGCCAGGTCCGCCGCTCGCTCGATTCGTGCCGTCCTCTCCGCGGCGTCAACCGACCTCACGATCACCGAGTAGATCGTGGTCGCGGCCGCCACGAAGATCGCCAGCGCGATGATGCACTCGAGCAGAATCGAAGCGCGACTCTGCTTCACGGATCGTCTCCCCGCGGCACGGGAGGGAACTCGTCTTGCTCGTCCATCACGGAATCGGCGTCGGCACCGGAACGATTCGCATCACCGGGCGTCTCGCCGGTGCCGGGTCCGAGGGTGGGGTCGTCGGCTGTGCCGTCGCCCTCGCGCTCGGGCGACTCCGGAGTGTCGTCTTTGGGCGTGTCGCCGTCTTCGCGGCGAACCAGCGGACCAACCGTCACTTCGCCCGTCCACGCGCCCACTTTGATCTCGCCGCTGCGTTCGCCCGGCGCGTGGAGCTCGAGCGGTCCTGCCGCGCGAACGGTGCCATCGGGCAGGATGTTCCAGAGCACCCGTGCCGGTCCGGCTTCCTCCGTCGCTTCGTCGGCGCGACGCTTCGGCTCGGTTGCCGGGGCGGCATCGGGCTCGAGCGGCGGCTCCACCCGATATCCTCGCTCCACCACCATGAGGAGGCGGCGCGATTCTTCCGCGGGCCCCTCGTCGTCTGCCGCGGCTATCCACGCGGCAAACACAACCGACGACCCGTCCGGTCGATCGAGGGACTTCACGCTCACCACGACGCCGCGCTCCAGCGCAACTGCGCGGGCGGAGTGAACGGCGGACTGCAAGCCCGAGGTCACGGCACCATCAACGAACGACGGGGACCAGTTCGTGAGGCTTGGCAGGGAGAGGCCGGCAAGGAGAAGCAGGATTGCGAGCGCGACCAGCACCTCAAAGAGGGTGAACCCGCTCCGGGTGCGCGCGAACTCACCGCCCGGACCTCGCCTCGCGGTGCGTAGGGTCCGCGGGTGAGCCATCGCTCTTATCCGCCCTTCGTTGCGCCGGTGCCGCTCGGCCCGCCCTTGTCACCGGTTCCGGAATCAGTGTCTTCCATCCCCTCCCAGGAGGTGATGTCGTCCTCAGTACCCTCGACGCGATCGGGGCCGTACGACCAGAGGTCGTACATGCTCTCGTCGCCGTGCTCGGAGACCTGGCGGTAGCCCCACTCGTTGCCCCAACTGTCCTTGGGCATCGGCTTTTCGAGCAGCTTCTCCCAGAGCTTGGTTGCTTCCTCGTCGGTGATGGCTTCCTTGCTCCACAGAACCTGAATCCCCTCTTCTTCAGTGGGATACCGCTTCTGTGTGACCTTGAACTGCCGCAGGGCCTTCTGGATCTCCTGGAGCTGGATCTTTCCGAGCCGTGCGTCGGCCTTTTCCTTCGCGCCCATCACGTTGTACGCGACGAGCCCGCCGATCGCGAGCACGATGAGGATGACGATCATCACTTCGATCAACGAAAAGCCGCGGCGGGAGTTGGCGAGCGCACGATTCCTGTTCTGCATACGGAACTTCCTTTCCCGATCAGATACCGACCCGCGGCCAGCAGCCGCGACAGCCGCATCATACCCGCTCGGACGCCGGGCTCGCGCCGGGGTTCCAAGCGGCGAGCGAGGGACGCGGGCTTTCACTTGATGTTCGACGACGCCTGCACCAGAGGCAGGATCAACGCCATCGCGACCGTCAGCACCACGAGGCCGATCGCCACCAGCACCAGGGGCTCGACGAGTTTGGTGGCCACCTGCAGCCCGCGGCTGAGCCGGCCCTCGATCGTCGCCGCCACTTTGAGCAGCACCTCATCGAGGTTGTTCGCCGCTTCGCCCATCCTGATCATCTCGACGACGTCGTCTTCAAAGAGCCGGCTCTCTTCGAGCGGCGTCGCCAACTGCTGGCCGCTTCTCACCGCGTCCGCGGCCGCGGCGATCGCCCGCTCCATCATGGCGTTTCCGGTGCCTTCTTTGGCGATCTGCAACGCGGTCAGCATCGGCACCCCGTTGTCGAGCATCGTCCCGAGCAACTGGCAGAAACGGCTCGCGGCGTGGGCCCTCACCAGCTTGCCGACCACCGGCGCTCGGAGCTTGGCCTCCTCGATCCGGTGCCGCACCCGCGGCTGTTTGGCCGCGAAAAAGCCGCCGACGATGAGCACCGCGATCGACGCCGCGGTGAGCAGGCCGTAGGACGTCATCGCGTCGCTGAGGGCGAAGACCAGCTTGGTCACCGCGGGGAGTTCGCCCCCCATGCTCGAGAGGGTCTCGCGGAACTTGGGCACGAAGAACCCGAAGATCACGCCGGCGATGCCGGTTCCCAGGACCCCGAGCATCGCGGGGTAGACGAGGCTCCCGACGACCTGCGCCTGCAACTCGGCCTGCGCGATCGTCATCGCGCCCAGCCGCGAGAAGACCTTTTCGAGGAAGCCGCCCTTCTCCCCGGCGCGCACCATGGCAACGTGCACCGCCGGGAATGTGCCGGACTTCTCCGACATCGCCGTCGCCAGCTCCACGCCCTTCTCCACCTGCTCGGCGAGTTCGCGGAAGACCTGGGAGAGCCTGGGTCGCGCCTTGCGTGCTCCCAGCAGTTTCAGGCCTCGCAGCAGCGGCACTCCGGCGTGCAGCAGGTCGGCCAACTGCCCGTAGCTCTCGCCGAGCGACCGCACCGAGACCCCGCGTGCGAACCCGCTCGATTCGCCCTTGGCGGCGATGGCCACGGGGGTGAGCTGTCGCGACTCCAGTTCCGCGATCACCGCGTGCTCACTGGGCGCGGAGAGCACCCCGCGGACTCGCTGGCCGCCGGTGTTCAGGGCCGTGTACTCGTAGTGGGCCACGGCGACACAGTACCACGGCTCCGCTGTCGACGCACCCCCCGCCGCGCGGTACGCTGCGCCCGAAACGGAGCCCCTATGAACGTCCACCGCATCGCCCTCGCCGCGCTTGCGCTCGCCGCGCCGGCCCTCGCGCAGCCCGACAACCGTCCCCTCCCATTCGGCGCCGTGCCGACGCCCGCGCAGGTCGCGTGGCACCGGCTGGAGTTCTACGGGTTCATTCACTTCGGTGCCAACACGTTCACCGACCGCGAATGGGGCAACGGCGACGAAGACCCCGCGATCATCGCGCCCACGGACCTTGACTGCGTTCAGTGGGCCAAGGCGGCGAAGGCCGCGGGAATGAAGGGGCTGATCCTCACCGCCAAGCACCACGACGGCCTGTGCCTCTGGCCGACCGCGACGACCGAGCACAACATCACCAAGACCCGCATCCGCGACGGGAAGGGGGACCTCGTCGCCGAGCTGTCGAAGGCCTGCCGCGAGCAGGGACTCAAGTTCGGGGTCTATCTCTCGCCCTGGGATCGCAACAACGCGAACTACGGCAAGCCCGAGTACGTCAGCACCTACCGCGCGCAGCTTCGAGAACTGCTCGCCGGCTACGGGCCGATGTTCGAGGTCTGGCACGACGGCGCGAACGGAGGCGACGGGTACTACGGCGGCGCCCGCGAGAAGCGCACGATCGACAAACTCACCTACTACGGCTGGCCCGAGACGTGGTCCATGATCTCTTCGCTCCAGCCAAACGCCATCGTGTTCAGCGACGCCGGCCCCCACTGCCGCTGGGTGGGAAACGAGAGCGGGATCGCGGCGGAAACCAGTTGGCAGACCATCGACAACGCCGGCAGGGTCCCGGGCCTCTCGTACGACGATCTCGCAACGGGAAAGGTCAACAGCTCGCACTGGGTCGGCGTCGAGGCCGACGTCTCCATCCGGCCGGGCTGGTTCTACCACGCCGCCGAGGACTCGAAGGTCAAGACCGCCGCGGAGCTCCTCGACATCTGGTTCAAATCCGTCGGCCGCGGCAGCAACCTCATTCTCAACATCCCGCCCGACCGCACGGGGCGCATCAACGAGATCGATACCGCGAACCTCGCGTCCCTGGGGCTGATTCTCTCGAAGACCTTCGCGACCAACTTCGCGAGCGGTGCCACGGTGGCCGCGAGTTCGGACCGTGACAATCCGCAATCGATGGCGAACAAGGCCGTCGACGGAAACCCCGATACCTACTGGGCCGCCGCGGAGGGCTCGGGCGTCGGTGAACTCACGATTATCTTGCGAGAACCCAAGCTGTTCGACGTAATCCGCATCGAGGAGGCGATCGCCCTCGGGCAGCGGGTCAAGTCGTTCAAGGTCTCGGTCTTCAAGGACGACGGATTCACTCCCGTCGTCGAGGGCACCACCATCGGGCCCCGCCGCATCTTCCGGCTCCCTGTGCCGGTTGAATCAAAGATGGTCAAGTTCACCATCACCGATTCGCTTGCGCCGCCGGTGATCTCGGAGGTCGGATTGTTCAAACTCCCGGACCTCAACTAGGAGTTCCATGCGAATCTTCGTCGCAATCTCGCTCATCCTGCTCGGCGGCGCCGTGCTGCTCTACGGCGGCGGGGGCGCCTTGAGGGAACTGTTCTCGCTCTACGGTTCCGCGCTCAACAACCCGCTCGACGGCCCGCCCGGGGGCGAACAAGGACTCTCCGACCGCATGCTGCACGGCGTGAAAGTCGGGGCCATCGGCCTGTTGCCGCTGATCGTCGGCGTCGCGTTGCTCAAGGGCTCGTTCGCCCGGCGCGGCCGCCGAGGTCTTCGGGACTAAAGCCCATGATCGCCAGATTCCGCAGGTTGGCCTTGAAGGCGAAGTCGAAAAGGTCGCCGAGCACGGGGATCTCGCCGATCGCGAAATCGATGAGCACGTTGAGCAGCATCGCCCGCACCTGCGCATCGGTCGCGCCCAGCTTGCGAGCCTCGTACACGATGTAGAGCGAGACGAAGGTGGTGACCACGTCTCCCACACCGGGGATCAAGCCGAGCAACGGGTCGAGGCCGATTCGGAGCCCGGTGCCGGGCAGCTCGATCTGGCTGTCCATGAGCGTGGCGAGGAACAACAGCCTCGCGACACGCGGATCTCCCGCGGCACCTACGCCGCGGACTTTGACGTTCTCGCGGTCCATTGGGAGATGGCTCCTGGCGGAGGAAAAAGCAAGAAGCCCGGAGCGTGCGCTCCGGGTTCATTCGGGTGGCGAGCCAGCCGGAGCTTGCGCTCCGGGTTCATGGCGTGGGCTTGCCGAGGGCTCGGTCGATGGAGTCGCAGACTACGCCCGCGATGTCCACTTCGTAAGGCTCGTCGGGCACCTTCGCGGTGTCGGCCTCGGCCTTGGCTGTGTCCACCATCTTCCGGACTTCGTCCTTGGTGACCTTCTCCTTGGGTTTCAGCTCGAACTGCCCGTTGGGCTGCGTGGTCGAGACCGGCGCGAGGATGTCGTTGATCCGGGTGTGAGAGATCGTCTTCTCGGCGATGCCGCGGGCGCAACGCTCGAGGGATCTCTTGGCGGCGTCGGCTTCTTCGGGCGTGTAAGCCGCGACCGGGAAGTACTCCTTCTGGATGACCGACACGCTCGCGAGCGGGAGGAGCGGCCCTTCGGCGAGGTCCTTCGCCACGGTGCCGAGCTGCTCGAAGGAGACCTTTCCGTCCTGGAAGTCCTGCATGACCGTCGAGATCTTCTGGTTGATCTTGTCCTTGTCGGCCTGCACGAGCGAGGACTGGCTCACCACCTGCTCGCTCATTGTGCGGATCGAGCCGGCCATCCAGCCCTTCCAGTTCATGTACACGAAGACCGAGCCGCCAATCAGCAGCACGATCAGGACCGCGAGCGCGATCAAGCACCCTTGCGCGGCACCGCCGCGGCGGTTGTTGGAGTTGAGTGAACGGATGCGCGGAAGTGCGAGATGTCCCATAGGGCTCCTCCTTCAGCCTGTCGGCTGCGAGATTCTTCGGTTCTGATGAAGCGTAGTTTCAGATCGGCCGGCCCGCGACAACCCGGCCAATAAAACCCTGGCCCTCGCGAACGCGGGCCGCGTGCCCCCCGCGTACTCTACGGCTTGGGGCCTGTAGCTCAGCGGTAGAGCAGCAAACTCATAATTTGTCGTGCGCCGGTTCGAATCCGGCCGGGCCCATTCGAAGGGTGCTGAAGTCGGCCGAGGAGATTCCGCTCGCCTGAAAGAAATGCCGGCCCGACGCGTGCCAAAGCCGGGCTTGGGTGCGCGTACCCCAACCCGTTCTCGCTCGAAGAAACTCCCCTCGCTTGGAACCCGCTCGTGCATGAGCGGACTCTACACTCCGGAGTTCCGGTGCCTTCGGCCGGGGCGGAGGAGGCCCATCGCGTGGACACGCCGTTTGTCGCGTTCGTGCCCCTGTCCGAATGGACTCGCGGGTTTGATCGGTACGCAATGAGGTACTCGAAAGAACTACTGCCCGCGTCGAGGCACCCCGATTGCTTTTTTATGATGAAGGTCGGGGAGAATCTCGCACCGGCGTTGGAGAAAGTCCGTTCACGGATCGCGCGAACCGCGGTGCACGGGGACCGCGTGGTCGCGCTGCGAGCCGACCTTCCCGAAAGGCCGGGAGCGATGGTGCGCAACACGCACACCGGCACGGGTGTCGGGTGGCGATGGCCGAAACCCTGGATCCCGCTGGCGAGCTTCGGGCTCGCCGCGGAAGACGGTTCGTTCGCTCCCCAGCGGCACGAGACCCTGACCGCGCTGGCGTACCAGTTGGAAACCAACACGCTCGTCGCCTGGGCGGACTGCAGGCCAAGGACTCTCTCGGTGCTGCCGATCGCCCGGGCTTGCAACGCGAAGTGCGCGTTCTGTTTTTCGAAGGCGAGCCTCTCCGAGATGTCGAAGCAGCCGCCTGCGGACGAATCGCTGTGGTCCGCCTGGGCCAAAGCCGCGAGTCTGCGCGGGGCAGAACGTGCGGTGATCACCGGCGGGGGAGAACCCGGACTCCTGGAGCCTCGCTCGCTCGAGCGATTAACGGCGGCCCTCGCGGGCGCGTTGGGAAAGGTCCTGATGATCACCAACGGCTCGCGGCTGGCGGATCTCGATGACGGGGAACTCTCGCGGCGGCTGGCGTCGCTCGTCGAGAACGGCCTGACCAAACTCGCGATCAGCCGCCACGGGATCGACGAGCGAGAGGACGAGCGGATCATGGGAATCAGGGTTTGCGCGGCGAGGGTCGCGCGGGTGTCGAGGGAGTCGGCACCGCGCCTGGGTTTGCGGTCGATTTGCGTGCTCCAACGCGGCGCCGTCGATTCACCAGAGCGGGTCAAGTCCTACCTCCGTCGGATGGCGAGCGAAGGGTTTGACGAGGTGTGCTTCAAGGAGTTGTATGTCTCGGCGATCTCCGAGAACTCTTGGGCGCCGAGCCCGGTGAACCTCTACTGCGAGCAACAACAGGTTCCCCTCGCGATGGTCGTGAACACGCTTGCGGATTTGGGTTTCGAGGTACAAGAGCGGTTGCCCTGGGGCAGCCCGGTTTTCACCGGCACGGTCGACGGGGTGTTGATGAAGGTGGCCGCCTACACCGAACCATCGGTCGGATGGGAACGCTCGCGAGGGACCGTGAGATCCTGGAACTTGCTGGCCGACGGGGGTTGTTTCGCCTCGCTCGAGGATCCGTCGAGCAAGCTCGAACTCGCCGCGCAGCCGGGATAAGAGCTCCATGAACCACGCCGAACTCAACGACCGCCGCGCGGAGTTGAAGGCCGCGATGCCGGGCCTCCTGGACCTCGCGGAAACCAATCTCTACCGCAGACTCCCGCGCTTATACCCCGAGTTGTTCGCGGAAGTACGCGCGTCGAACGACGCGAAAGCCCCCTACCGCTGCCACCTCGCCGAGTTGATGATGGAGCACCTCGGGCTCGAGCCCGGGTTGCGGTCCCGAGTGCTCGTGAGCCACGGCGTGCGCCGGAGCCTCTCATCGCTCTTCACGATCCTCGCGGCGCGAGGGGTCGAGTCGCTTGTCCCCGGCGACGTCTACCCCGTGTACGGAGAACTCGCTCGGCGCGCGGGTGCTTCGTTCACGGAGTACGCGGCTCGAGACGGGTTGCCGCCGCGCGAGGCTCTCGATTCCTTCGGCGCGCTGCTGGTCTGCGATCCGCTGAAACCGTGGGGCGGGTCGCTGACCCCGGCCGAGTGTGATCGGATCTCCGCGTGGAGCAGAGGCGGTGATCGGATCGCGATTGTCGACGCCGCGTACAGCTTTCGTCCATCGCCACACATCGAGGCCATGGCTCGAGAAGGAGCCTGCTGCCTGCTTGGCTCGCTCTCAAAGGGGTGGCTCATCCCGGATCACCTGGGGTATTGCTTTCTCCCCGAGCAATGGACGCGGGAGGCGCGGAGCGCGTTCGCGGCGCTGCCGAAGGACGAGTCCAAGCTCAGGGTGGGTTTCGCCGCGCTCTCGGAGGATCCGAACCGCCCATCGCGAGTCGCCGGAGTACTGGCGAGGCTCGCGGAGCGGATGGAGGGAGAGCTGCATCATCGCCGTATTCCAGCCGCGGCGGTGAGCGGCTACTTCACCCGTACGCCGCTCGACTTCCAATCGCTCTTGGACGCGGGTTGTGTCGGGATCCCGGCGTCCGTGTTCGGGGCGCCCGATGACGCCGGGTGCCTGGTCTCGACCCTGGGTCTGGAGTAGCCGCGGCCTTCGCTTCACCAAGCCAGCAACCCCTTCCGGTCTCCCCCGGCATACTCGCGGCGGGCGTAGCACCCCGCCGGCCGTTTGGAGCGAGGCCGCCCCATCCGGATTGCCGGCGAGTTCTGCACGCGTAATGCGCACGCCGGGGCTGCGCGATGACCGCGCCGACAACGGGGCCCTCCCGATCTGTGTGCCGGGCATGAGGAAGACTCTGTGCTCCCGC
>JBMOHX010000082.1:0-12393 GCA_049317625.1 Phycisphaerales bacterium | reverse complement strand
AGTGCGGCCTTCCGAAGAAGATCGCGCTCGAGCTCTACCAGCCGTTCATCATCCGCAAGCTCAAGGAGCACGGTCTCGCCGACACGATCAAGAGCGCCAAGCGCATGCTCGAGCGGCGCGACCCCGCGGTGTGGGACATCCTCGAGGAAGTGATCTACCAGCACCCGGTGCTCCTCAACCGCGCTCCCACCCTGCACCGAATGGGTATCCAGGCCTTCGAGCCGGTGCTCGTGGAAGGCAACGCCATCCGCATCCACCCGCTGGTCTGCGGCGGTTTCAACGCCGACTTCGACGGTGACCAGATGGCCGTCCACCTTCCCCTCTCGGTCGAGGCCCAGGCCGAGGCCCACGTGCTGATGCTCAGCACGCACAACATCTTCTCTCCCGCGAACGGCCGCCCGATCATCTCCGCGTCCCAGGACATCGTCATGGGCGTGTACTTCATCACCTACATGGACCCCGAGGAGAAGTCGCAGGACAAGCTCCCCAAGTTCAAGGACCGGCGCGAGGCCATCCTCGCGATGGAGCAGAAGAAGGTCCACCCGCACGACCGCATCCTCGTCCGTATCGACGGCTTCGAGAACGTCGTCGACTCGCAGGGCGGCGTGGTCAAGCCGATGCCGGCCAACAAGCGCCTCGTGACCACCGCGGGCCGCTGTCTCTTCGCCGACGTGCTCACCCCGGGCATGCCGTTCTACAACTGCGCCCTGGGCAAGAAGGGCTGCGCCCGCGTCATCGACGACTGTTACGCGATGTGCGGTCGTCCCTCCACGATCGACCTCCTCGACCGCCTGAAGGAAATGGGCTTCAAGCAGTCCACCCTCGCCGGTCTCTCCTTCGCCATCACCGACCTGCGCATCCCCATGGAGAAGCAGGCCCTTCTCGACGAGGCCCAGAAGAAGGTCGACCGTATCGAGAAGAACTACGACCGCGGCATCATCACCGCCCGCGAGCGCTACAACCAGCTCCTGGACATCTGGTCCCACTGCCGCGAAGAGGTGCAGAAGAAGCTCGTCACCGCCCTCAAGCAGGACCGGCGCGAGGCCGACGGCCGCGAACTGGCCGCCGACGCGAAGACCGGCAAGTGGTACCTCAACCCCGTGTATCTGATGATCGACTCCGGTGCCCGCGGCAACATCACCCAGATGCAGCAGTTGGCCGGCATGCGTGGTCTGATGGCCAAGCCCAGCGGCGAGATCATCGAGACCCCCATCCGCGCGAACTTCCGCGAGGGTCTGAACATCCTGGAGTACTTCTCGTCCACCCACGGTGCGCGTAAGGGTCTGGCCGACACCGCGCTCAAGACCGCCGACTCGGGCTACCTCACCCGCAAGCTGTGCGACATCGCGCAGTCGGTCATCGTCGGCGAGCACGACTGCGGCAGCAAGCGCGGCATCCTCAAGCGCGCGATCTACAAGGGCGAGCAGGTCGACGTTCCCCTCCGCGACCAGATCATCGGCCGCGTCAGCGTGAACGCCGTCATCAACCCGATGACCGAGCAGGTCGTCATCCGTGAGAACGAGATGATCTCGGCCGAAGCCGCGGCCCGGGCCGAAGAGCTCGGGATCGACGCGGTCATGGTCCGCTCGGCCCTCACCAGCGAGAGCCGTTCTGGCTGCTCGGTGCTCGACTACGGCATGGACATGTCCACCGGCAAGCTGGTCGAGCCCGGCCTGGCGGTCGGCATCATCGCGGCCCAGTCCATCGGCGAACCCGGCACGCAGCTCACGATGCGTACGTTCCACACCGGCGGCGTCGGTCAGCGAACCGCGGAGAACACCAAGTACGACGCGATGAACGCGGGCATCCTCGAACTGCGCGACTGCAACGCCGTGGCGTCGAAGGACGACGACGGCCACGACGCCCTCGTCGTGCTGAAGCGCAACGCCGAACTCGCCGTGCTCGACTCCAAGGGCCGCGAGCTCGAGAAGTTCAAGGTCCCCTACGGCGCGTTCGTCTACGCCCGTCACGGCGACGAGCTCAAGAAGGGCACCACCATCATCAAGTGGGATCCCCACCGCGTGCCCATTCTCGCCGAGAAGGACGGCATCATCCAGTTCAAGGACATCGAGCTGGGCCAGACCGTTCGTGAAGAGGACGCGGGCCGCGGCCAGAAGGCCCTGGTCATCATCGAGCACAAGGGCGACCTGCACCCGCAGATCAACGTGTGCGACGCCGCCGGCAACATCCTGGACTTCCACTACCTCCCGGCCCGTGCGCGTCTGGAAGTGAAGGACGGCCAGGTCATCAAGTCCGGCCAGATGATCGCCCGTCAGCCTCGTTCCGCGGCGGGTTCTCAGGACATCGTCGGTGGTCTGCCCCGCGTGACGGAGATCTTCGAAGCCCGCAAGCCCAAGGACCCCGCCGTGATGGCGGAGATCTCGGGCCGGGTCGAGATCTTCTCCGACAAGCGCAAGGGCAAGATGACGATCCGCGTGATCTCCGACGCGGGCATCGAGAAGGACCACCACGTCCCCAGCGACAAGCAGCTGCTCGTGCACACCGGCGACTACGTGCAGGCCGGTGATCCCCTCACCGAAGGCCCGCTGGTCCCGCACGACATCCTGCGGATCAAGGGCGAAGAGGCGCTGTGGACCTACATGCTCGACGAAGTGCAGAACGTCTACCGCGCTCAGGGCGTGGTGATCAACGACAAGCACATCGAGCTCATCCTCTCGCAGATGCTCCGCAAGGTGAAGGTCGAGAGCCCCGGCGACACCGACCTGCTCCCGCAGGAGGTCGTCGACCGCTACAACTTCAAGCAGAAGAACAAGCAGGTCGAGCAGTTCGCGCGGATCACCGACGCGGGCGGCACCGAGCTGAAGGTCGGCGAGCTGATCCACAAGAGCTTGATCAAGGAAGCGAACCACAAGGCGGAGGCCGCCGGTCGCGAAGGCGCCAAGGCCAAGCGGGCCCGCCCGGCTTCGGGCCGCACGCTCCTGCTGGGCATCACCAAGGCCGCGCTCTCCAGCGATTCTTTCCTCTCGGGCGCTTCGTTCCAGGAGAGCACCAAGGTGCTCACCGAAGCCGCGCTCCGTGGGGCGATCGACGAACTCGTCGGCCTGAAGGAGAACGTCCTCCTGGGCCACCTCATCCCCGCGGGTACCGGGTTCCGTCCCTACCAGGACATCAAGGTCCGCCCGCTCGTCGAGATCCCCAACGACGAGATCGATGACGAGGAGATGCTCGCGGACGCCCGCGACGCGGCGGAAGCGCTCGGCGCCGATCGCCACGATCGCCTCGGCTCCCCGCAGATCGAGGTGCAGGCGGGCAGCCTCCGCGACGTGATCGCGGGCGGCCAGGCCGGGACCCCGGCCGGCGCCTGATCGGCGGCGGGTTTCCGCCGAACATCGAGATTGAACAGAACCCCCGCTTGATGGCGGGGGTTTTTCATTCGCGGGGTTGAACGGGAACTCCGAGCCGCGGGACGGGTCTGCGGGTTGGCTCGCTCAGGCTCGGGCCGCGACGGAAGCGGGGTGGCGCTGGGCCGCCTCGATCCGGGCACGCAGGTCGTGCGGTGAGAGAACCGGGAGATCACAAACCCCTGTGATCGCCGCGAGTCTCGCGTAAAGTTCGCACGCTCCGCAACCCGTCGAGCACCCGGTGGTGCGCCTGATCTCGTCGAACTCGAGCCCCGTGAGCGCGAGTTCTCTGACGCGCCTGAAGGAAACCTCTTTGCAGATGCAGCGGTTCACCGCCATTGATCGGCGTCCGGGATGTAGTGGGGGGTGTTGGTGGTTCCGATGGAACCGATGAAGAAACGGTCGTCGACCAGCCAGTCGGCCTGAGCGCGGGTGCTTCGCACGCCGCCGTCGGCCCTCGCGGAGGCGTTGACGTGGTCTTTGCCTTGGTGGCGGAAGGAGGTCGTGGGAGACTCGTTCACCACCCAATCGCCCGACGAGAAGAGCAACGGTGGGTCGAGCAACGCGCAGTTCGCGGGGCGGGTGCCGCCGGTGGGGAGCATCGTGTCAGCGAAGACGAGTACCTCGGTCGGAGAGGGGATTTCAAAGAGACGGCGCCAGGGACGGTGGCCGATAGAACCGGACCAACCCGGAGTCCGCGAGGGGGTGAGGTAGTAGCCGTTGTATCCGTACGTGCTGGTCGGTGAGCGGGCGGGACCCTGGGGTGCGTAGGTGCCCCAAGGCTGAGTTGGGCACTCGAAGATGGTGCCGCGTTGGAGCAGAGGGATGTCGACGTACGGGCTGATGAACCCCACGGTGTGGTCGGGCGCTGAACCGGCGGTGCCGTGGCTTCCGAACCAGAACACCTGCTGGCCGTTGATCATCTCGCTGGGACGCCAGTACGCGAGGGGCATGCACGCCTCGCGGAAGTCGTGGCTGTAGAGGGTCCAACCCGCGATCAACTGCCGCTGATTGGAGAGGCAGTAGGTGTGGCGACCGGCCTCCCGCGACCGCGCGAGCGAGGGGAGCAGCAGCGCCAGCATGAGGCCGATGATCGCGATCGTCACGAGGAGTTCGATCATCGAGAATCCGGAGCGCTTCATCGCGTCGCCTCCAGGTCGTTGCGCTCGAGGCGCCGGAGGTACGCCAGGAGGATCGCGCGATCGGTCGCATCCGTCGAGGAGTCCTGGTTGACGTCGAGCAGGCCCAGGCCCTGCTCCCACGAGTAGAGATCGTCGATCGAGGTGACACCGTCCTGATTCACGTCGTACGCGGGTGGGATTTCGCCGAAGGCCCGCAGGCCCGCCGCGCCGACGCTGCACACGATGCCGCCGACAATCGCGGGCGAGGAGCCAGCGCCTGTGGCGTACTGCTCGATGAACTCTTCGTGACAGGGCGAAGTGTCCAGGTCGAGCACGTAGATCTCGTTCGAGTCTTCATTCACGTCGGGGTTGGACGAGCCCACGCCACAGAGGGCCTTGACGTGATCGTTGCTGATCCGGACGACGGGCTGGACGGAGTACCCGCCGATCGCGGTGTACTCGCCCGGCTCCATCTCCCCGTCCTCGTCGAGGTCGTCCCAGGTCCCGAGCGCCGAGTTCCAGACGCGCCGAACGGTGTGGTCGTCCTCACGGAAGAGCTCGACCGAAAGTGCGCTGCCGTACGCGGTGACGCCGGTCGAGAGGAGGACCTTGCCATCGGGGAGAGGGACCGGGATGGTCGACGTTCGGTTGCAAGGCGTTGACCAAAGCAAGTTGCCGTTCGTGGCGTCGAGCTTGACGAGCGTTGCGCTCTGGAGACGCTCGCTGAACGCGTAGGTCGCGGCGTAGATCGCCCCGTGGGGCCGGTCGGGACCGGGGCCGACCGCGGCGACGCCGCCGAAGAACCCGTTGGTGTCGGGGCTGGTCGCCATCCACACGGGCGAGGGCGTTCCGACTGAATCGATCGGGAATGCGTAGATGGAGCCCGGGAGATCGGCGATGTAGACGCCGACGCTGGCGACGAAGACCAGATCGTTCCCGCCCTGATCGCTGGGGATGTAAGCGGGCGAGTTGCCCGCGGCACCCAGAATGGGCGCGGTCCATACCACCTGGCCGGGGAGAAACGGGTTGAGCACGGCGTTGAAGGGATCGACGTTGATGCAATAGATCTTGGCCGAAGCGGCGTAGCCGTCGTAATCGGTGATGAAGCAGCGGTTGCGCGGGGCGCGGTCGCTGGTGACCAAGGGCGAGGCGTTGACGATGGTTTTCGTGAGCTGACGCGACCATCGGACCGCACCCGAGTTGAAGTCGTACGCGACGAGGAAGCGGTCGGACCCGTGGATGACGGTCTGATTGCGGGTGTCGATGCAGGGTGTGGAGTAGGACTCGCCCGCGACCGCGCCGACGGCGACACTCCAGATTTGCACGCCGGTGAGGGCGTCGAAACAGAACAGACGCTGCTGATTGGCCGGGCCCCCGGGTGGCGACACTTTGCCGGTCGCGAAGACCCGGCCCGAAGCGCCGACGACGCCCGACTGCGGGGTGAAGCGGATCGGATTGCCCGCGGCGTCGGTGTTCCGAGTCCAGAGGACATGACCCAAGTTTGGGAGGTCTGAAGGGGAGGACGAGAGTCGCTGCGTGTCGCCGGCGAGGTGCGTCCAATCCGTCGACTGTGCGAGGGAGGCACCTGCCGCCACGAGAAGGACGGCGAGACCGAAGGTCCGGGGGCCGAACTTCCCGAGGAGCGAGCACGCGAGGATTGGTGGCGGTGATTTCATTCCAAACGCCCTCGCGGCCTCTCGGCCGGAAGGGCATGCTCTCTCTCGGACCGTCAGCGCCGACGACGGGCCGCGGCGAACCCGAGGGCCAGCAGCACGCCCGCGCCGGGCGCGGGGATCGGCGAAACATCAGCGAACGCGTCCACTTCAAACGCCGCGCTCACGAGCGAGACGTTGGTGATGCGGACGAACGAAATCGAGGGAAGGCCGGTGGTGGAGATGTCAAACCCCGTTCCACCACCCGAGCCGTCGTACGCGGCCACGAGCTGGTTGAACGACATCCCCCCGGGGGAGAGACCCGGATCCACCGGCCTTGTGAAATCACTCTGGACCGAACCGGGCCCCAGGTCGTAGGGCCCGGCGAGGTCCAAGTATCCAAGCGTCGGAAACAACGCGTCGACCGATCCGCTCACCGGGAACCAGGTGGTTCCGTTCGCGCTGACCTCGACCGCGGAACCCCGTCCGCGGCCGAAGAGTGCGCCTTCCGGAGTCGCCGTCCCCACGGCGACATCCGGATCGGAGAAGGACTGGTCGATAAACCCCGCGTTGCCGAAGACGATCAGATCGAGCCCGAACGGATTCATGGGATCGTCGACGACGGGCTCGTCGAACGCGACGATCACTCTGCCGCCCGCGCCGACCGAGAGGATCTCGTCGACGCCGAAGGCGGGGTTGAAAGGGGTGACGGCACCTGGGAAGGAGCCGACGGGCGTGTTCTCGCCGGTGATCCTCTCCGGAGAGCCCAGGACCACCGACGGAGTGCGGTAGTCAACCTGAGCTCCAAACCCCGCGGAGTAGGAGACGACGCGATCAGCCCAAGGATCGGAAGCAAACGCGCAGCTCGACACCGCAAGAACGAAAGCGGCAACAACACGAGCACGGGACATTCGGAACAACTCTCTCCGCGAACACGGCGTGCATCCTGACTCGCGCAGGAAGATCCCTTGCCAATAGGCAGGGCCGATCGCGGAGATGGTTCCGAGGGTGCGCGACGAAGGGACAACGTCGCGAACTCGACGGAGCCCTTGCCGATACCGCTGAGCGGCATCGGCCCGCGAGGGCCGACCGACACACAGCACTCGGCAGGTCTTCCGGCTCAGGGCTCAGCGGGCCGTCTTCCCGAGGAGCGGAGATCCGCTTTTCCTCAGTGACTTGGGTTGATCGCTCCTTGCGGAGGTTTCAACCCGTGGCCCGCGTCAACACCCATTACGGCGGCGCGTCCGCGGTGGATTTCAACCACTCTTCCCTTTTCACCCGGGCGGCCCCTTGCGGGGTCCCCCGGGCACCGACTGCGAGAGTCAGAGTACCAACTCGCGCGGTGGTGTCAAGCGGTGTTTCCGAGAACTCGCGGGTTTGGGTTGGCAAAGCGGATTTTTCGGCTGAAAATCAGGGCTTGTTCCTCCGGGGAGAAATCGGTCCGGAATCTCGCTTGGCCTCGGCGAACCCCGACGCAATGTGCCCGCGGCTTGTTTGCAGGCGCGGTTCGCCGCGCCACCTGTGACGCTGGTGCGCCCCTTCCGGCGAAAGGAGAACGCGGGCGTGGAGAGCACTTCGGCCCCCGGCGGACAGCCGGTTCAGTAAACGAAGTCTGGCGGACCACGGTCTGGATCGGTGGCAGAATCTCGCGGGCGATCTGCACTGCTGCGCTCGGGCCTGCGTCTGTGCGACTGCTATCCTGACGTGTGACGACGGGATCCGCTAGACGCATCGATCGGTTTGAGGGAGCGTACTGGTGGCTCTCGAACTTCTATCCCTCCATGGTGACTGATTCGCGGGGCTTTGAGTACGCGAGTGTCGAGCACGCGTACCAGGCCGCGAAGGCTGCAACCGAGGCGGAACGCGCGCGGATCGCGAGCTCCCCGAGCGCGGCGGTCGCGAAGCGGCGGGCGTCGAAGCTGACGCTGGCCGCGGACTGGCCCGAGCGGAAGGTCCCGGTGATGCGGGAGTTGCTGAGTTCGAAGTTCGCGCCGGGTTCTGAGCTCGCGGCGAAGTTGCTGGCAACGGGAGATGCCGAGTTGGTCGAGGCCAACGACTGGGAAGACACCTTCTGGGGCGAGTACCAGGGCGCGGGGGAGAATCACCTGGGCAAGCTGCTGATGGAGCGCCGCGCCCTCCTGAGGGGTTGAGCGACCGCCAAGACCCTCAGGCGAAACGCACGCGGTTGCGAGCGCGTCTGCGGGAGAGCTTCAACGCGATCCAAACGCCGAGTGCGAGGACGAGCAGCGAAAGCACGCCGAGGGCGATGGGGACCGCGACTGCGAGCACACTGACCGCCGCCGCGAGGGCGTTTTCCAAAGTGGCGAGGAGCGGATTCGCCAGGCCGCCGGTGGTCGTGGTGCTGCCCGCGCGGAGTGTCGCGGTCCCGAGGTTCACGGTGCTCGCGACGCCGCCGGCGATCAGCGCGCCGCCCCAGGTGATGACGGGGTGGAAGTCGCCCATGTGGGCCGCGGTCGCGAGCGCGGCGGCCGCGAAAGCGGCGGGGATCTTGATCGCGTCCATCGCGTGATCGACGACCGGCACGTAGTACGCGGCGATCTCGAAGACGCAGGCGACCGAGAGAACGGTGATGGCCTCCCACGAGGTGACCCACTCGAAGCCCTTCGAGGGCTCGAAGAGGCCGAGCGTCGCGCCCAGGCACATGACGAGCATGGGAAGGAAGACCCGCAGCCCGCACGCGGCCGAGATGCCAAGCCCGAGAAGAATGGAGGCGAGCGTTTCCATGGCTCCGGGTTGTTGGAGAATCGGCCGCCCGGATTTCAGGGTTCGGACGCGGTCAGGCGGCTTCGACGGCCTTGGCGGCCTTGGTGAGGCTGGCGGGCAGCCAGGGGGCCAGAAGGCGTGTCGAGTGCGTCCGGAGGAGGCGGGTTCGGCGGGTGAGTGCGTCGAGCATCGGGCCGGGTGAGAGGGTCCCGATCACGTGGGCGTCGACGTCTTCGCCGTAGTCCACCAGACGTACGCCAAGCTCGCGGAGGGCCTTGGCAACGGCCCACGCGTTCTTGCCGGCGTCGACGATGGTGGCGCTCCTGAAGGGGGCGCGGGCGTGGGCGGCGGCGAGGTGGTCGCGCGTCGCGGCGAGTCCGGTGAATCGATCCCAGATCTCGGCGGGCATGGGGGATCGGCGTTGAGCGCGGATGGAGGCGCGGAGTTGGCGGAGCCCTTGGCCGTAACCGGCGAGGGCGTCTTCCTTCTCGCCGATCTCGCGGTAGCGGGTGAGGATCTCGCGGAGCTCGATCTCTCGCCGGTTGTCGGGCGCGTAGCGCTGGGCGATCCATCCGTTGTTGCGGACGAGGCGAGAGAGGATGAGGTTGAAGTCGCGGTTGGCGGTGTCTTTCTCGTGCTGCACGGTGAACTCGTGCGCGAAGACGACGCGGGCACCGGCCATCATCATGCGGGCCGCGAGGTCGTACTCCTCGACGTAGTAGTTGAACGCGTGGTCGTAGCCACCGAGCGACAGGAAGAGGTCGCGCCTGATGGCGACGCCGCACCCGATGAAGACTTCTGGGAGTCCGCCCATCTCGCGGGGGGCGTGGCCGAGGGCGTTCTTGCCGGGGAGGAAGATATCGGCGGAGACGGCGCCGACATCGGCGGGGAGATCGGCGAGAAGGCCGAAAAACGCCGTGTCATCGGGGTAGCTGTCGTCGTCGAGCATGACGATCCACGAGGACGCCGGGTCGCTGGCCGAGACGCCGACGTTTCGCGCGGCGGCGCCGAGGTTCTCTTTCAAGCGGATGTAGTGCAGGGGCAGCCCTGAGCGGAGCTGGCGGGGCAGGATGGGACGCTCGTCGGAGTCGTTATCGACGACGATGACCTCGGCACCTCCGCACTCTTGGTGCGGGCCGAGGGCGTCCAAGGCGCGGAGCGTGTCGCGCAGTCGCTCGGGGCGGTTGCGGGTTGGGAGTACGTAGGAAATCATGCGGTTTGAGCCGTGGGCAGCGGCGCGAAGCGGGCGGCCGGATCGGCCCCGGTGTAGGTGAGGTGAGCGGTGTGTGTTCTCGCGATCTCGCGACGCAGGTCCGACGCGGAGATCGCTGTGTTGCCGAGGCGCTGGGCCTGCACCGAGGCCGCGGCGGCGCCGATAAACCCCGCGACGAGCGGTGTTGCGCCGGTGCTCATCGCGAGGGTCGCGGCGGCGAGGAGGGAATCACCGCAGCCGAGCGGGTCCAGTGCGATCGGGCAGAGCGCCGGGATGTGCTCGCTGACGAGGCGGGAACGCCACTCGACGGTGTCGGGCGTCTGGTTTGGGAGGCGGTCGAAGGCGATCAAGCCGTCTGCGCCCAGGGTGATGATCGCGGATCGGGAACCGGTTTCCTCGAGCAGTTTCCAGGTGACGAGCGGGAGCCCCTCGGATTGCAGGCCCATGGCGTCTCTCGCCTCGGTCTCGCTGGGGCAAAGCAGGTCCATCTGCGTGAGGCCCCGGAGGCTGGAGCGTCGGCCGCTGACGTCGCCAGAGAGGATGCGGGTCACCGGGCGGAGTTCCGCGCAGAGCTTGACGAGCATGCGCGAGCTGAAGAGCCCGAGCCCGAAGTCGGTGATGATCGTCGCGTCGGTGGTTTCGCTCGCGCAGGTTTCTCTCGCGAGGCCGACGAAGCGGTCTTGTTGGCCGGCGTCGATGACGTACCGCTCAAAGAGGTCAGGCTTCATCAGCTTCTGCGTGCCGACGAGGAAGCGTTGCTTCTCCGGGATGGTCTGCCCGCACGTGAAGGCGCGGACGGTGATCCCCTCGCACTCGAGCCGGTGGCGGAGCTCTTCGGCCTCTGAGGAATCTGGCAGGGCCGTGACGAGCACGGGCTTGCCGCCGAGCGCGGCGATGTGCCGCGCAACCACCGCGGCGCCGCCGTCGTACCGGCGGGCTTCGATCGGCCGCAGGGTCATCACCGGGCTCTCGCTCGCGACTTCCGGGCGGTCGCAGAGGACGTAGGAGTCGATGATGCTCTCGCCGACGACCACGACGCGCTTGCCCCGGAAGCGGGCGATCGACTGGTACAACTCGGGGCCCTGGAGTGCCGGGTGGCGCGTGAGTGCGAGCAGCCGCTGGTGGTAGGGATCGACGGAGGACTCCATCGCCGCGATCAAAGCCGTGGAGCTGAAGACCACGTCGCCGGAACTGAACACGATCCGCCCGCCGTGACGCTCCACGGCCTTGCGTTCGGCGAGGAAGCGGGGATCGGTGTTGTTCTCGTACTCCTTGCCCTTGACGTAGACGTCGGGGCGGACCGCATCGAGCAGGTCGACGGCGGTCGGGTCGGACTCGATGTACACCAGGTCGACAAAGTCGAGGGAGGCGAGGTTCTCTGCCCGGAGCTCTTCGGGGATCAGCGGCCGACCGACTCCCTTGGCGATCGAGGAGTCTCCGGTGATGGAGACCAGGAGCATGGTGCCCAGTGACTTGGCCTGGCGTAGGTGCCGGATGTGCCCGGGGTGCACGATGTCAAAGCAGCCGTGGCACTGCACGAGCTTGTGACCGTGGGCGCGAGCCAGCGAAGTACGCGCGAGGAGCTCCTCGCGCGACACGATTTTCGCGGCGACGTGGGCGGGCAACCCCGCGCCGTTCTGGCCGGCGGCCTGGGACGGATTCATGGCGTACCTATCGGCGATCGGGGCCCCCGCGCGTCAGATTCACCTCCTCCGCGGGGCCGGGTCGATAGTGCTGCCATGTCGCACGCCGCCGTCAGCGCCCCCCAGCCGGGCTCGCGTGAAGCCCTGATCGGGCTGGCCCGCGCGGGCCGTCCGCGGGCCTTTTTGGCCGCGGCCCTCGGCAGTCCTATCGCCCGATCTGGGGATTGGGCGGTGGCGTTGCTCATCGTGGACGCCTTCGCCAAGCTGGGGCTGAAGAGCATCGCCAGCGCAAGACTTGCTTTACTCCCGTCGGAGGTGGCGGCAACGGCCGATGCTCAGCGGATCCGAGCCGCGCTCGCGGCGCTGCCATCGGAACTCGTACCCCCGGGCTGCGCGGAGGAGAACCTCGAACGCAACTTGGCGGCGCTGGCCGAGCGCGGAGTCCCCGGGCTCGACGCGATTCGTCAGAACGGCGCACCGGTGCTCGGTGCCACGAACGATGGATCGCCCGTGGTGGATTTCGGCGAGGTGATCGCCGGGCTGAGCCTGGCGAAAGCGGAGTACGGACCGGCGATGCAGCGGCTTCTCGCTGGCCAGCAGCCGTGCCCACCGCCGTTGTTGGTTTCTGGGTTCGCCACCTCGGTGCTGCTGCGAGAGTTGTGGCGACAGTCGCGAGAG
>JBMOHX010000081.1:0-12411 GCA_049317625.1 Phycisphaerales bacterium | reverse complement strand
ACCCCGCGAAGCGAGGCAGCGTCTTGTCCGCCAGATGCCGCTCGTGCACGAACGCCCCCGCCACCGCGCCCGGGCCCGAGTTCAGATACTTGTACGAACACCACGCCGCGAAATCGCAGCCCCAGTCGTGCAGCTTCAGGTGGATGTTCCCCGCGGCGTGCGCGAGATCCCAACCCGCGACAATCCCCCTCGCCTGCGCGTGCTTCGTGATCGTCGGAATGTCAAAGAACTGCCCCGTGAGGTAGTTCACCCCGCCGAGCATGATCAGCGCCGTCGACGCCGCGTGCGTGTCGATCGCCTTCAGAATGTCCTCGGTCCGCAGCGTGTGCTCCCCCTCGCGCGGGTTGAGGCGCACCAGCGCATCGCTCGCGTTGAACCCCGCGTGCTTCTGGTGGAACACGATCTGGCTCTTCACCGCGTACGAATCGCTCGGGAAGGCCGTGTCCTCGATGATGATCTTGTAACGCTCACGGGTGGGTCGGTAGAACGACACCATCAGCAGGTGCAGGTTCGTCGTGAGCGAGTTCATCGCCACGACCTCCTTCGGCAGCGCGCCCACCACGCCCGCGAGCGTCGCTCTCACCTCTTCGTGATACGGCAACCACGGGTGCTTCGCGGCGAAGTGTCCCTCGACGCCCAACGTGGCCCAGTCGCTCAGCTCCTGCTCCAGCGCCGCGCGCGTCGCCTTGGGTTGCAGGCCAAGCGAGTTGCCCACGAAGTACAGCGGCTCGCCGCTCGCGCACGCGGGGAAGTGAAACTGCTCGCGGAACGAGCGGAGCGGGTCCGAGGCGTCCTGTGCGCGGGCGAACTGCTCGTCGAGCGGGAACGCGGGGGTCGTCATGGCTCAGTGAACTCCCGTCTGTGCGTCGAGGCCGAGGAACCGCATCGCGGTGCCGCGGAGCATCATGTCTGCTTGCGTCGGGTTGATCTCGGCGTGCATGGAACGAATCAACTCGCCCGGGTGGTCTTCGCCGAGAGGGAACGGATAGTCAGACCCCAGCGCGATGCGGTCCGCGCCGAACTGCCCGAGCAACAGCCGCATCGCATCCGGGCTGTGCACCAGCGAATCGACGTAAAACCGCGCGGCACGCCCGGGTGCGGCGATGTACTCGCGCGGGTCTCGCGCATCCGCCGGGAAGAGATCCGGCCGGCACGCACGCCCGTGCGCGACGCGCCCGATCGTCCCCGGAAAGCTCCCCCCGCCGTGCGCAAAGCACACCCGCAGCTTCGGGAACCTGTCGAACACGCCGCCGAAGATCATCGAGCAGATCGCGATCGTGGTCTCCGCGGGCATACCCACCAGCCACGGCATCCAGTAGTGCGCCATGCGGTTCACGTGCTCGCTCGTGCCCGCGTTCTTCTTGTGCTGACCGAACTGCAGCATCTCCCACGGATGCACGAAGACGCACGCGCCCAGCGCCTCCGCCGCGCCGAAGACCTCGAGCACTGACGCATCATCGAGGTTCACGCCGTTCACGTTCGTCCCGATCTGCACGCCCGGCAGCTTCAGCTCGTTCACGCACCGCTCGAGCTCGCGCACCGCGACCGCGGCATCCTGCATCGGAACCGTCCCCAGCCCCGCGAACCGCGCAGGGTGGTCACGCGCGATCGCCGCGATGTGGTCGTTGAGCAGCCGCGAGAGGTCCAGCGCGTCCCGCGTTTTCGCCCAGTAGCTGAACATCACCGGCACCGTCGACAGCACCTGCATCGACACGCCCGCCGCGTCCATATCACGCAGCCGCGCCGCGGGATCCCAGCAGTTCGCCGCGACATCGCGGAAGCTCGTCCGCGAGCCGTCCGCCTCACTCCGCTTCATGCACGCGCAGCCGGGCGTATGGTGCGCCAGCTCGATCCACCCCGCGTAGCCACTGCGCGCTGTCCAATCGGGCCAGCGCTCCGGAAGGATGTGGGTATGGAGATCGACCGAGCCGTGCACGACGGGAGGATAGCGACCCGGGGCTTTAGCGACGCGCCTTGGCCTTCGCGGGCTTCTTCGCGGCGGCCTTCTTCTTGGGCGCGGGCTTGGCCTTCTTCGCGGCGGCTTTCACCTTGCCCTTAGAGAGCTCGATCGCCCCCGCCCGCTCGATCACGTGCCCGCACTTGCACGTCCTGTTCTCCACGGGGCCACCCCAGAACGCCTCCATGATCACCTTGAGGTCCTCGTCGATCTTCCGCAATACCCAGCGGGCCTCGTGCACAAGCTGGTCGCACTTCGGGCAGTACCAGCGGAGGCCGTCTTTCTGCGGGTTTCCGTGCTCGTCGAAGCCGCGCGGGAACTCCATGATGAGCCCCACAGTCCCCGCGGGGCGCTGCGGGCGGTGCGGAACCCAGCGAGGGAGGAGGAAGAGCTCGCCTTCCTTGATCACGACGTCGTGCGGCTTGCTGCCGTCGAGGGGACGGACACGCACGGCGATGTCGCCGGTGATCTGAAGGAAGAGCTCCTCGGTCGGGTTGACGTGGTAGTCGTTTCGGGTGTTGGGGCCGCCGGAGACAAACACAATCACATCCTGGGCCTCGTTCATCAGCTGCTTGTTGCTCACCGGGGGGAGCAGGTTCTTCTTGTTCTGCTTGATCCACTTGGCGAGATTGAGCTTTGAGAACTCGGTCATGGTGCGACTCCTCAGGAATTTTCGGCGCGCCGCGAATCGGCACCCGCAAGTCCAGTATACGTACGCGGGGCGGCTGGTACACTCGGAACCGAGGTGCGCACATGGGGACCCGCGGAACGCACAGCGGCGATCAAGACGGGCCTTCCTCTGCAGGAGAGGTGACCCTCCTGCTGGAGGCCGCTCGCGCGGGTGCCGCGGACGCTCAGGAGAAGCTCCTCGCGCTGGTCTACGACGAACTCAAGAAGATCGCCGCGGGGCAGATGCGGGGCGAGCGCCAGGACCACACACTGGGCGCGACCGCGCTCGTGAGCGAGTCGTACGTCCGCCTCTTCCGCTCCGCAGGCTCCGGGGAATCGCTCCCATACGGCCACCGGAGGGCGTTCTACCAGGCCGCGGCGACCGCGATGCGGCGGATCCTTGTCGACCACGCGCGTTCGCGGGGCGCCGTGAAGCGCGGGGGTCGCCGGCGCGGGCTCGAGATCGACGTGGGCTCGATCGCCGCGACCACGGCTGTGAATCCGGAAGATTTGCTGTCCCTCGACGGCGCTCTTGTCCGCCTGGAGGGGGAAGACGAGCGTGCGGCGCTGGTCGTTCGGCTTCGGTTCTACGGAGGCCGACAACTGGAAGAGGTCGCGGAGTTGCTCGGGGTGAACGTACGGACGGTGAAGCGTGACTGGGAGTTTGCGCGCGCGAGGCTTCAGGAGCTCATCGAGAGCGAACCGGAATGAGCGACTCATCGAACACACGCGGAGACGAGGCGGATCCCGCGAGGGTGCGGGAGGCGGTCAAGGACTTGTTCGCGCGGGTGCTCGAATGTCGAGAATCCTCGGACATCGAAGGTGCAAACGACGAACTCGCGAGGGCCGCCCCGGAGGTCCGCGCGCAGGTCGAGCGGCTGTTGGGGTCGCACGCCCGCGCGTCGGGCCTTCTGCAAGAGTCGACGCCTCTCACGGCGTCGCTGCGGATCCCCGGCTACGAGGTCGGCGCGGAGATCGGTCGCGGCGGCTTCGGAGTGGTCTACGAGGGGCGGCAGCGGGTGCCGGTCGACCGCCCGGTCGCGCTGAAGGTCCTGAAGATCGATCGGGCGACACCGCAGGTCGTCGCGAGGTTCCGCGAGGAAGCCCGTGCCCTGGGGCGTCTGGATCATCCCAACATCGCGAAGATCCTCGACGCCGGGTTGGACTCGGCGCAGCGCCCGTTCGTCTCACTCGAACTCGTGCGCGGCGTGCCCCTGGTGCGGTACTTCGAAGAACACCGGACGGCGTTGCGGGTCCGCGTTGAGTTGATGGCACAAGTCTGCCGCGCGGTGCATCACGCGCACCAGCGCGCGGTCATCCACCGTGATCTGAAGCCCGCGAACATCTTGGTGGAGGAGACGGAGCAGGGTGCGAGGGCGCGTGTGATCGACTTCGGGATCGCGAAGATCGTGGAAGAGAGCGAAGAAGAAGGGCTCACGCGGGCCGGGTCGCGGCTGGGAACGCCGCGGTACATGAGCCCCGAGCAGCACCGCGCGGCCTCTCACGCCGACGTACGGAGCGACGTCTACTCGCTGGGAGCGGTGCTCTGCGAAGCGATCACGGGCGGGCTTCCGCCCGAGCGCCCGGGCGGGGTGTTGAGGCCCAGTGCGCTGGCGAAGGCCGATGCCGCCGGCGAATTGCGCGGCGACCTCGATGCCATCGTGATGCGCGCGACCGCTTCGGAACCCGACGATCGTTACACCTCGGCCGCGGCAATGGCGCAGGACCTCGAGCGGTACCTCGCGGGTCTGCCGGTTTCGGCAGCGGGGGCCGGATGGTGGTACGTCGGGCGGAAGTTTGTCTCGCGGCATCGCTGGGCGACCGCGTTCGGAGCGGTCGCTGCGATCTCGGTCGCCGGGGGCGCGATCGTCGCGGGGTTGGCGGCGCGGCAGTCGGCGCGTGAACGGGATCGGTCCGATCGCATGGTGAGCTTCGTGCTGGAGGACATGATCGATGGGCTCGACCCGGACAAGACGGGGGGGAAGCAGGCTTCGCTGCAGGAGGCGTTGCGGACGGGGGCAGTGCGGGCTGGGGAGCGGCTGGGTGGCGATGCGGAGTTGGTGATGGAGACGCTGGAGCGGATCGGGCGCGCGCAGATCACGTTGACCGATCACTTGGGGGCGGCGTTGACGTTTGAGCGGGCGGCAAACGTGGCGCGGGAGTCGCTGGGGGCGGAGGCGGAACGGTCGCTGCGGTTTGAGTACTGGTGGCGGAAGAGCGCGTGGCGTGGGGGGATCACGGACGGACGGATGCAGGTGTTTAGCTCGTTGCGGGAGCGGGTGGTTGGGGCGCTTGGTGCGCGGCATCCGTTGTCGCTGCGGGTACGGACGGATGCGTCGCACATCGTGGGAGGCGCGGGGTGGTTGGATGAGTTACGCGCGGTGGAGCGGGAGTGGGAGGCGATCGGGATGGGGGGAACGCAGGAGCATGTCGAGACGCTGGGAACACTGGGGCAGGCGCTCAGGCAGCTCGAGGATCCGGGAGCGCTGGAGGTACTGGAACGAGCGGCGCGCGTGGCGACGGACGGGTTAGGAGCGGAGCATTCACTGGCGGTGATGCACCGTCTGGCGCTGGCCCGCGGGCTGGAGGCGGCCGAAGAGGACGAGCGTGCAGAACCCGTCTTGCGTGAGGTCATGGAAACGGCGGCCCGCGTGCAGGGCGATGGGAGCGTGACGCGGCGAGTAGCGATGTATTTGCTGGCGGAGGTGCTGGGGAGGCGGGGCGCATACGAGGAGGCGAAGCGGCTCGCGCGGGAACACCTGGAGCTGACATCGCTGGCGTTTGGCGCGGAGTCGGTACAGGAGATCGTGAGTCAACGCCTGATCGGCGACCTCGCGGCGGGGACGGAGGACTGGGCGGTCGCAGAGGGCGCGTATCGCGCGGCGTTACAACTCGGAGAGCGCCACTGGGGAAAGGGGCGTGCGGGGGTTTTGGACAACCGAGTGCGCCTGGCGGGCGCCGTGCTCAAGCAGGGTCGACTGGAGGAGGCGATGGGTCTGTTGCCGCCGGTGGTGGACGGATTGCCCGCGGGTCACGCGGTGCGGGTGAAGGCGGTGGAGTTGATGGCGGGCGCGATGGAGGATCGCGCGGTCGCGGCACGTCTGCTGCGTGAGGAGATCGCAAGGACGCCGGACGGCGAGGGGAAAGAGTCACTGCGGCGAAAGTTGGAAGAGGTGGAGACAAGTGGCGAAGTGGACAAGTGACGAAGTGAGCGGTCGGGCGCGGCGCGTAGGATTTGGAGATGACGAACGGCACAGCTCGCACGCGTCGTCGAGAACGGTGGGAAGAGCTTTCTGCGCTGATCGCGCTGGTACGGCGAGTGACCCTTGTCGTGGTTGCGGTCTCTTTGCTGAGTTCGGCGCGGTGGGTGGTGTGGGGAAATCGACTGCAGAACCTGGAGAACCCGCACTGGTACTTCGGGATGCTGGTGAACGCGCTGCTCGTGGTCTTGATCGCCGTGGTCTGGGCGCGCGGGCGTTCTGCGCGCAGTTTGCCGTGGTTGCTGTGCGCGACGAGTGCTGGCGTCGTGAAGGTGCTGGCCGACACCGAGGCCGGGCAGGTTGTGCTGAGCGCGATCCCCCCGCTGCCGCTCTGCTTTGACCCGCCGATTGTCGCGCTCAGCGGGGTGGCGGGATGGGTGGCGGGAGTGATCCACCTTCGGGGAGTGGTGAGGTGGCGATGAGGGTGGGCGAGGAAGGTCTATGGATCATCGCACGGAAGCCGAGGCGGCTTCGGCGGCACCTGCAGGGGCGGGTCAGAGGGCGTGCCGTTGGGTTGACTCGGTCCTCTGCATCCAGGAACTCGATGACGGGCTTGCCTCTGACCCTCCGATTGGAACCGCGTCCGATTGAAAGTTCTGGCTAGATTGGCTAGACTTAATGGCCGATCGAGGCATGGGAGGCCCGCATCATGAACTGGAACCTTTCCGACGCGAAGAACCGTCTGAGCGAAGTACTCGACCGAGCCCGCAGCGATGGGCCCCAGACCATCAACCGCCGGGGCGACGCCTTCGTGCTCATCTCTGCCGACCAGTTCGAGAAGTTGACGGGCAAGAAGCCCAGCTTCACCGATTGGCTGCTCAATGGTCCTCGCATTGACGAGTTGGAGTTGCCGCGGCGTGGCGCATCGCCCATGCGTGATGTGTCACTGTAACGCAAACGCGAACGGGGAGTCGCCGCATGAGGACCTTGATCGACACCGACGTGCTCTCCGAAGCGCGGAAGCCTAAAGGCAGCGCGAGGGTGAAGCAGAGGCTTGCGTTGGCCGAGCCCGATGACCTGTTCATCAGCGTCATCTCGATTGGCGAGATCACGCACGGCATCGCACGCTTGCCCGCGGGTCCGAGGCGTCGCGAGCTTGAGGCTTGGCTTGGCTTGACGGAGCGGCACTTTACCGATCGCATCCTTCCCATTGACCGCGACATCGCGCAGCTCTGGGGCGAGATCACTGCCAAGGCGTCCGCTGCGGGGCGAACGCTCCACGCGGCCGACGGCCTGATCGCCGCCACTGCCCTCAACCACGGCCTGCGAATCATGACCCGCAACGTGAAGGACTACGAGCCCACGGGCGTGCTGCTTTCGAATCCGTGGGAGGAGTAGGTGACGGTCGGGGGAGGGCTGGAAACCTACCCCTCCACCTCAAGCACCGGCAAGAACCCGCCGTACTTGCAGTACTTCATGCAGTACTGATAGAACCGCCGCGACATGATCAGCAGGCGGGCCTCTGGGGTCATGGCTTGACGTTCAGACCATGCTTCTTCGCCAAGTCCATCAGAGCCTCGCGGATGGGTTGTGCGCGGCCCGCCTTGAAGTCGGCCTCGCTGCGGTTGATCATCGCGAGCGTTTCGGCCAGATCGGCTCGATCGGCGAGTTCGTCGTAGGCCTTGGCGCTGAGCACCACGGCCTCGGGGACGCCGTCGCTGGTGATGTACAGCGGTCGCCCGGTGGCCTTCACGCGGTTGAGGTGGTCGCGGAGGTTCTGGCGGTGCTGGGTGAAGTTGGTGATATCGCTCGTGCGGGTCATGGGATCCTCATCGGGTCGATGTACAGCATTCTGTACGTACAGCATGCGGTACAGATCGGCCGGACGCAGGACTTTGCGAGCATCCCATAATGTCGCGTAAGGGGTGCTCTGGCGGGGGGATGCCAGCATCGAGACGGACCACACGACGCACCGACCGCGTGGGGTGCACTGTGACGTCGTGAGTCCTACCGCACGCCGGGGGCGTGCGAGAACGCTCTCGCTGAAAAGCCAGGGCTCCTGAAGAAGTTCCCACTTCCCGTGTCCCTCTTGGGATCGGAGTTCCGCCTGTAGGGGTGTCCACCTCTGTGGTGAGACCCTTTGAAGAACAGTGGAGGAACACGATGGCACGTTTTCAAGATGCGGCGGCGTTGGTGGCGGTGGCGGGGTTGGGGGTGTCGGTTGCGGGTGCGCAGCTGATGCTGCCGCGGGATGTCGTTGATGCGGGCGAGGCGCTCGCGATGGGAGATGTGGCAGCCTTTGATGCCGCGCTGGATGCGCGGAAGGCGGCGGGGTTGAGGGCCCAGGTGGAGCGGGCGGCGGCGCGGGTGCGGGCCTCTGGGGCGGATGCGCCGAACTACAGCTACACGATGGGGATTCGCGTGCCGCTGCGGCTGGACCCGATGCGGATCGGTGTGCGGATCTCGAAGGAGGTCGCGGGTGATCCGGTGGACCTGGCGTCGCACGCCGCGCGGCTCGCCGGGCTGGTGCCAGCGCTCGGTGGACACGAGGTGGTAAACGACTTCGTCGTGCTCGCGCTGGATCGGGCCAGCGCGAAGAATGAAGCAGAAAGCTCACGCGTGATGGACGCGGTGGCGAAGGGGCCCGGGGTGCTGATGGCGTCGCCGGTCTTCCACAACGCGTTTGTCGAGGGCGGGTACTGGATGCCGACGGATCGGATTCTCGTGCGGGCGAAGGACGGCATCGATGCGATCGCGGCGGTCGCGCGACTGGCGCCAGAGCTCGAAGTTGCGAACCCGCGCTTGGGAAGCATGGCGGGCGCGATGACGCTCCGCACCACCGGCGCGAACGGGTTCGAGGCGATGCGTGCCGCGAATCGGCTGGCGGAGAGCGGGGAGATGAAGTGGAGCCATCCCGCGGCACTCGAGACGCTCGAGCTGGGGTTCGTGAACCCCACGGACCCGGCGTTCGGCGCGCAGTGGGTGCACCGCAACCTGGCGCAGAACACCGGCGGCGTGATCGACATGGACATGGATACAGACTGGGCGTGGGACATCGAAGACGGTGTGACTTCGGTCGAGATCTTCGTGATGGACACGGGGATTGAGCCGAATCACCCGGACCTCAACTGGGCGAGCGGTCGGGACTTCTCGGGAGGCGACGCAAACGGGATCGGGAACGGTGCGCCCACGGGGTCGTGCGATGATCACGGCACCGCGGTCGCGGGTTGCGCAGCGGAAATGGGCAACAACCTCGGCGGTCGCGGCACCGCGCCGGGTTGCCAGGTGGTGAGCGGAAAGATCGGTGTTCAGCAGTCGAACCCGTGCGGGACGGCGTTCGTGTCGTTCTCGTCGGAGTGGATCGTGAACGCGCTCGACTGGGGCCGGGACTTTGGGTGCGAGGTCTCGAACGCGTCGTTCGGCAGCACGCCCAACGACGCGGTCCAGGACATGTACATCGACACCTGGAACTCGGGGTTGGTGCACGTGGCCGCGGCGGGGAACGGGGGCGGGGACTCGGTCGGCGACGACGGGTCGGCGTTTCCCGGCTCGGCGACGAACGTGATCTCGATCTCGGCGCTCGATCCGGACGGGACGCTGACGTCGTTCAGCAACTACGGGACGAACGTGGACGCGTGCACCGGCGGGATCAGCGTCTACACGACGGATCGCCAGGGGACGAACGGGTACACGCAGACGGACTACAACACGACGTTCCGCGGGACTTCGGCGGCATCGCCCCTGGTGGCGGGCGTGTGCGCCCTGGTGATGAGCGAGTTCCCGTTCGCGACGCCGTCGCAGGTGCGGTCGATGGTGCTGAACACGTGCGTGGACCTTGGGCAGCCGGGCGACGACGCCTTCTACAACAACGGGTTCGTGAACGCGTACGACGCGCTGCGGGCATTCGCGCCGTCGAACGATTCGTGCACGTCGCCGATTGTGGTTCAGGGATTGAACTACTCGAACACGCAGTCGGTGACGTGGGCGACGAACGCGGTGACGGAGCCGAACGAGTCGTGCGCGGGGACGGTGTCGCGGACGGTCTTCTACCGGTACGTCGCGCCGAACACGGGCCTGCTCACGGTGAGCACACTGGGCACGACGTGGGACACGGTGCTCTCAGTGCACGACGGGTGCCCGCTGCTCTTCAACGGCGAGGTGATCGTGAACCCGACGCAGCTCGCGTGCAACGACGACTACAACGGGACCGTCCAGTCTCGCGTGACCAACCTGATGCTGGAGCACGGGGACTCGGTGTTGATCAAGGTGTCGGCGAAGGGCCTGCAGTCGGGCTCGATGGCGCTGGACTTCAACCTCGCGTTCCAGCCGATCGCCCCGAGCAACGACGTGTGCAGCCTGGCGACGTCGATCACCGATCCGGGCGACGGCGGGTTCACGTTCGAGCCCGCGCTCCTGGACACGGACTACGCGACGCGGCCGGCGTGCGAGCCGCAGGGCAACTGCGCATCGCAGGTGGACAACAACAGCGTGTGGTACCGGTTTGTGCCAGAGCACTCGGGCGTGATCCACGTGGACACCTTCGGGAGCGACTACGACACGGTGCTCTCGATCTTCAACTCGTGCGCGTTCTCGCAGAACGGGCTGTGCTTACTCCCCCCACTGCTGGCGTGCAACGACGACACCATCGGGAACCTCGCGGAAATCACGGAGTTCGCGGTCACCGGGGGCGAAACCTACCTGATCAAGGTGGCGGACTACGGCACGGAGGGGGGCGGGTTGCTCGACTTCAACTTCGAGTACGTGCCAACGCCGCCGTCGAACGATTCCTGCGGGAGCGCGATGGTGCTGCCGTCGACCGACGTTCCCTTTGACGCGCCGCCGGTAGACGTGTTCTACGCGACGCTCGGGCTGTGCGACAACCTGACGCCGTGCGACGGCGCCGCGGAGCACAACTCGGTGTGGTACCGGTTCACGGCGCCCGAGGACGGGACGCTGGATGTCGACACCTTCGGCAGCGAGTTCAACACGGTGCTGGCGGTGTACCCGGAGTGCGGCTCTCTGACGCTGAACAACGGATGCGTGCGGCACGATGCGCTCGCGTGCAACAACGACTTCGGGGTCATTCAATCGCGGATCGAGGACCTCGCGGTCCAGGGCGGCGAGGACTACCTGATCAAGGTGACGGGCTACTCCGCGGTGCAGAGCAGCTTGAGCATGTTGCGGCTGCGGATCGACTTCGACGGGCCGTGCCCCGCGGACTGGAACCACGATGGTGGCGTCGACGGCGACGACGTGATCGCGTTCTTCAGCGGGTGGGACATCGGCCGCGGCGACTTCAACGGCGACGGCGCGACGGACGGTGACGACGTGATCGAGTTCTTCGGTCACTGGGACAACGGCTGCTGAACCCACATCCAGCACGGCGACATCCCCAACCCCCGCGCCGGTGCGCGGGGGTTGTTCGTTTGGAGCGATGCGCTCTTGACGCCGCGGCAGGGTATTGTTCGGCGTGCCCGAATCCGCCCCCATCACCCTCTCGACACCCCTCTCGCAGGTGGAGGGGATCACGCGCCGCCAAGCCGAAGCCCTCGCGGGGATGGGGCTCACGAACATCGGGCGCCTCATCGCACATCTCCCGATGAGGCACGAGAAGATCGAGGCCGAGGTGGCCATCGCGGACCTGGTCGTCGGCCAGATGATCGCGACCCGCGGTGAGATCGCGGCGACGCGCGTCTTCCGCAAGGGCCCCAAGAGCCGGTTCGTGGCGGCCCTGCTGGACTCGACCGGGCGGATCGACCTGGTCTTCTTCAACCAAGCCTACATGGCGGACAAGCTCAAGCCCGGGCTCAAGGTCCGCGTGGTCGGCAAGCTGGATCGCTACCAACAGACGCTGCAGATCGTCAATCCGAAGGTCGAGAAGCTCGACGAAGAGTCGCCCGCGCCCGCGACCGATGCCCGCCTGCGCCCGGTGTACCCCGCCGTGGCCGAAATCTCGACCGCAACGATCGAGAAGGTCATGCAGAAAGTGGTGCCGCTCGGCGTGCCGCTGATCGAAGACCATTTCTCGGAGGAGTACCGGACGGCGCGCGAGTTCCCGGTGCTCGCCGACTGCTACCGCATGCAGCACCTCCCCCAGAGCGCGGAGGAGCTCAGTACATCGCGCCGGCGACTCGCGTACGACGAGCTCTTCATGCTCCAACTGGGCGTGCACCTCAAGCGGTTCCACCTCCGCTCGGCGCTCAAGTCCCCCGCGATGGCCCACAGCGACGACATCGACCGCGCGATCCGCTCGCGCATGAAGTTCGCGATGACCCCTTTCCAAGACGAGGTGATCGCAGAGATCGTGCGCGACCTCACGCAGGCGCGGCCCGCGAACCGTCTCATCCAGGGCGACGTCGGTGCCGGCAAGACCGTCGTCGCGCTCTACGCGATGCTTCTCGCCGTCGCCAGCGGCCACCAGGCGGCCCTGATGGCACCGACCGAACTCCTCGCGGAGCAGCACCTCGCCTCCATCTCCCGCATGCTCGACGGCTCCCGCGTGCGCGTCGCTCTCCTCACCGGCTCGCTGACACGGTCCGCGCGCGACGGGCTCCTCGCACGCCTCGCCTCCGGCGAGATCGACCT
>JBMOHX010000080.1:0-12592 GCA_049317625.1 Phycisphaerales bacterium | reverse complement strand
CGATCGTTGCTCCGACGATCGCGACTGCCTTCAGATCTTGTCCAATCGCGGACAAGAAGGCAGCACGTTCGGCTGCCATCTCCTCCATGTAGTCGTCCACCACCGAGAATGGGTCCCAACTCAGACCCTCAGGATCCCACCGCTCCCACCCATTCCCACCCAGATATCCATACAAACTCCCCCCGTCCCCGTACATCTCCTCCAACCCAAACGCCATCGACAGCGCGCCGAAACCTCGGCCCGCGTAGGCCGCGGCGCTGAGCACATCTCTCCCACTCGCATTCGGATCCACCTGCAACCACCGCCCCAAGTGCGGGGCGTAGTTCCTGTTGCGGACGTGGTAGATGGTCGTCGCGTAGGGGGCGAGTCTTGGGGGTTCTGCGCCCCCGGGTGTGAAGCCCCCGTAGCCGTCGCGGGTGGGGAGGCCGTCGTGTTCGACTCCTGATGTGCCCGCGTCCAGGCGGTCCGCGAAGAGGCCCTTGTGGCCCGCGCGCATCTCCGGGTGTTGCTCGAAGTACTCGGCGCTGGTCACCATTCCGTAGCCGTCGTAGCGCCACTGCGCGGCGACGCGGGCGTAGGGGTGTTGGCCGCCTGCCGCGGCGATGAGCGAGACGATGTCGCCGCCGCCATCCTGCACGACCCACCACGCTTTGCCGGTGGTGTCGTACTGCGCGAGGAGTTCGTCGACTCCGGCCACGCCGTCGCCCGGGCCCCAGAGGTACTCGCGCTCGAGGCGGTTCGTTGGAGCTGCGCCCGCTGTCGCTGGGGACTCCGTGACGTACTCCTGGACGCGGCGGACGCCGTCGTAGAGGAATCGCTCGGTGCGCGTTCGCTTGGGGACGCCCTGCGTCGGCGGGAGGGGTGTGGTGGTGGTGACCAGCCGGCCCAGGCCGTCGTAGGCGTAGGTCTTGACGACTTCGCCGACGGTGACTCGCGCGTAGGGGCTGGGGGGCTCGTCCGACGCGGGGTCGGGCGCGGGGGTGGTTGGGTTCAGCGTGCCGCGGCGGACTTCGATGATCCGCGCCCAGGCGTCGTAGATGTAGACGAGCTGGCCATCAAACACGATGCTTCCCGCGCCGTCGTGAACGGTCGTCGCGGAGCGCTGCGTGGGGGTGCCGCCGAGGTCGCCTGAAAGCGCGGTGATCTGGTCCAGAGAGTTGCGGCGGGTAACCGAGTGCCAGGTGCGCTCGATGTCGGTCTGTGGGTCCGCGGTGAGGCGGCCCCAGGGGGTGTCTGATTGGTCGAGGTTGCCGGTGCGCTCGAGGCCCGGGGGGCCGGTGGTGCCCGAGCCGCCGCCGCGGCCGGTCCAGTTGCCGAGGAGGTCGAGGGACCAGCGTTCGGACTGGATGCCGGTGCCCGGGACGATGGCGGGGAGGCCCTCTGGGCCTACGACGACTTGGCCGTGCTGGGTGGAGGTGAGGCGGTTGAGCTGATCGAAGGTGTTGAGTTGGCTGGCGTCGTTGACGACCGGCGCGCCGCCCGGCGTGCTCTGGGTGAGCGTGGCGCTGAGGCGGTTGCCGGCGTTGTCGAAGCGGTACGAGGCTTCGAAGAGGGTCACGCCTGCGCTGTTGGAGACGTTGAGCCTGGTGCGGCGTCCGAACTCGTCCATCGCGCCGAACCCCGCGGCTTGCGGGATGGGTGAGATCGACGACACCAACTGCGCGGCGCCGCCCGCGTCACGGCCCCAGGTCTGGGACGACCGGCGGCTCTCGCCCGAGTACGAGAACCCCGCGGCTTCGGCGCCGCGAGAGGTGAGCGAGGTGACGCGATCGAGTTGCGAATCGAGAGAGGCGCGTGCTCCGTAGATGAAGGTGACGTCGCGCCCGACGCTGGGTGTGGGGAGCCCGTTGGCGTGGGCTGGGTAGAGGATCGCCTCGAGTCGATCGATCGCGGCTTCGAGAGCCACAGGGTTGGCGTGGTCCGCGGGGGTTGTGGTCCAGCGGTAGCGGACGGCGGGGGTTTGCGCGGAGACCACCGCGCCCAGGGCCTGGTACTCCGCGAGGAGGTGGCCGCGGGTGTCGGTCTCGAAGCGGTTGTGGGCGATGACCTGTTTCTTCGCGCGGCTCTCGAACGCGCGAACGTGTTCGAGTTCGCCCCGAGAGCCATAACCGTACTCGACATACCCGACGCTGACCGGGACCGCGCCGCCAGTGGGCGAGAGCCAGACGGGGCGGCCGGGGACGTAGTTGGTCGCGGCACGCAGGCCTCGGTAGTGCCCCACTTCGATCGAGGCGAGGCGGGCCTGGTCGTCGTATCGGTAGCGGAAGGAGAGGCCGCGGGCGTCGATGCGTTCGGCGATCTGGCCGGTGAAGGTGTACCGCAGGGTGATCGCGGGGGCTGTGGTGAAGCCGTCGGCTCCCTCGATCGTCGCTCCGCTGCCGTCGACCCGCGTCCGCCCGGTGACCGGGTGCGGCAGATAGAGGCGTCCGACCAGCCCGTTGTCGCGTGAGACGACGGTGAAGGAGTCGTCGACGATCTGGGCACCGTACACCACTTCGGTGTGCTCGGTCTCTGTCTGCGCGGCGTCGCGGCTGGCGACCATTTCCACCAGTCGGCCGAGTCGGTAGCGGTAGCGGGTGGTGCGTTGGAGCGCGGGATCGCCCCAGGCGTTCTCGATCTTCGCGGCGAGCCGGCCGCTGGGCGCGTAGCGCTGGATGGTCACGGTGCCGTCGGCGTTGCGCGTGTGCGTGAGCTGGGCGGACTTGTTGTACCGGCTGATGGTGAACCGGCCGGCATCGGCGAGGCCTTCGGTGTTCAGCAGCCGCAGCGAGTTGCCGGTCTCGCAGTGGTCGAACATCTTGTCGTCGAGCGCACCGGGGTCCATCGTGGGATCCGCGCCCTCGCAGCCGATGCGGGGTTTGACGTTGGGATCGCCGAAGGGCCCGGAGGTGCGGGACCATCGCTGTGCCTCGGGGGTGTTGTTGAACGTGTCGCCGCTCTCGGTGCCAACGTCGATTGAAGCAATCTGGCGCTTGTTGTTGTCGAACCACCCGTGCGAGCGGGAGGCGACGGCGTTTGATTCGTCGAGCACGTCACCGGCGTCGCGGGTGCGTTCCCAGCGCGCGGTGGTGATGATGTTGCCGTCGGTGTCGTAGGTGAAGTCCGTGCGGGAGAGTTCGTAGGCGTATGCGCCGCTGCCCCGGCCGGGCGCGACGCTCGCGACTGACTTCGTGCGGCCGACACCGTCGAGGCTCGCGACCGAAGCGCTCTCGCCGACGGTGTGGGTGAGCACGGCCTGGCCGTCGCGGCCGAGGTAGGTGAAGGTGGAAACGTACGAGGGAACGACGGAGGCCACATCGTACGCGCGGCGTTCGGCGACAGAACCGTCGGGCCCGTAGTGGGTGGAGGCGAGGCCGGTGGGTGGCGGGTTGAGCGAGAGGAAGGCCTCGGGCGCGGGGATCGCGTCGGTGGGCCCGAGCTTCGCGGGGTCGAGCGCGGGAGGGAGGGCGTGGGCGTTCTCACCGAAGGTGACCTCGAGCACGACGCGGTCGGCGAAGTCGAGGAACGTGAGCGAGGTCTGGCGGCGCTTGGACGAGGGGGTGAAGACGCCGCGGGGGTAGGTGTCGGAGCGCACCGCGCGGCCGCACCAGTCGTAGGCGGTGGTCGTCGCGATGCCGTCGGGGTCGTCAATGGGTGCGGCGCCGTGGTGGTCGCGGGCCCAGGAAGGATTGGACGTGTACGACCGCGTAACGGTCGGACGCTGGACGTCGTTGACGCCCGCGCCGTACTCGACGCGGGTGCGGAGGATCATGTCGTAGGGAAGCGGCCGGCCCTCGAGATCGTTCGGCGCGACCCACCCGTCGTCCTTGGTGCCCGCGTAGGTGCGAAGCGTCTGTCCCAACCGGTTGCGGGTGGTGCGTGTGATGGAACCGTCGATCTCGCGTTCGCGGAGCACGTCGACGAGGTCGTTGATCTCTTTGGAGCCCACGGCGAAGAGATTGCCGTCGTCGTCGGCCTCGAGCAGTTCGGCGGAGGTGATCCGACCGTTGGCGTCGGGGGCGACACGGACCGCCGCACGCTCCCGGTAGTTCAGCGGCCTTTCGCTCTCGTCGGCGAACTGGAGTCGGAAGGCACCGGTCATGTCCACCTTGCGGGTGGCCTTGGGCGCGCCCTCGGGGCGGGGGCCCCAGTAGTCGCGGATCTCCGCGACGGTCTCGGTGAAGAACATCCCCGCGGCACCGCTCGCCGACACCAGATCGGAGAAGATGTACTCTCGTGCGAACCATTTGTCGCGCGGCATCGGAAGGCCTCGCTCGTCGCGTGTCAGCACGACCACGCGGCTCGCCCACCGACGGTTGTTGGGGAGGAAGGTGTCGGTGAGACGGTTGTCCCGCGAGTAGCCAAACGAGGTGAGGTAGTTGTGCGCGGGCGTGTCGGAGATCCGGGGCCACGGACAATCCGTCGCGACCACGAAGGGCGCACCGGTGTCGGGGGCGGGCGTCAGAGCCGTGCCGGGAGCGGCGTCGAGCACCGTGTGCCACGGCTGACCGTACCCGTCGCGCACGTAGTACGTAAGCGTGCAGGCTTGGAGCGGGTCTCCCTCCTGCGGCGCGAGCGGGTTTGTCACGAGGCCGTTCACGGCCCATGTCTGCTGCCCGTACTCGTTCGTGGCGGCTCCGTCGATGGGATAGAACCAGAGTTCACCACCGGGCGTGCCCTCGGGCCGCTGACGACGGGGCGCGCCGATCGCGAGGGTCCGGGTCACGCGCCGCTCCGGGGCCGCGACATCCGCCTGCGATTGGTCGCGCAGCGTGAGCGAGAAGGTGGGCGCAAAGCCGTCCCAGGAATCGGGCGATTCGCCGGGTTGCGGGCACGCGGCGAGTTTCGTCGTGCGAGGCCGCGTGAAGACGACGGCCGCGTTCATCTCGCAGGAGAGTCCCATCCAGGTGGCGGCTTCGCGCGAGAACGTCTGGCTGGTGTAGTACTTCGCCGCGCTGCCGAGGAGAGGCGAGCCGCGGGCGATGCCCTCTGCGACCTGCTCTGCGCTGTACTGGGTGCGCGCGGGGTCCTGGCTTCCTTCGGAGGGCGGGATCACGGTGTCGCGCCTGCGGTACTCGTAGAAGTTCACGAGTCCATCGGAGGTGCCTCGGTTCTGGAGGTCGGCGACGGACCACCCGACCGTTCGATGCTCCACCAGGAGAAGCGTCGTACGGAGCGAGGTAAAGGGGTCGGCTTCGAGTGGGCCGCGGACCGGTCCGGCCGTGCCGCCCGGTTGAACGTAACCACCCGGGCCCGCGTCGGGGACGTTGTCGCTGGGGTCCGGGGTCGCGTTGAAATACTGGGCGGCGGTGCGGTAGACGAACTCCTCCCCCACTCCCGAGGCAACGGTGCCTGTGCCGTTCGCGTCAAAGCTCCACTCCCGCCGCTTGAGCTCGACGCCCGCGGCGTTGAGATACGAGACCGCGCGTGCTCTCAGGCCGTGGGCCGACTGCGTCTGCGCGTGCGACCCTTCCCCGTAGACCGGGTTGTCGCGGGCCGCTTGTGAGTCGAACTCGTCGACGATGGTGATGTACCGCGCGTTCTCGAGTTGCTGCCCGGGCTGCGTCAGCGCGGCACGGTCGGCGGGCGCGTAGCCCCGCCACGCGTACGGCGCGGCAAAGACCGAGCGGTGCGGCAGCGAATCGGAGAGCAGGCTCGCAAAGGTCTGCGACTCCGAAGGGGCGCCGAGCGTCCCCGCGGGGGGAACCCAGTACTTGTACATCCGGTAGTGTCGCCACGTACCTGAGGAGTCTCGAACGCTGACGGAACGGACCGCCGCGCCGACACCCCAGCGACCGACTGAAGAGGGTGCGACACCGTCGATGTAGCTCCGCCGCGAGTTCGGCGCGGTGACGAGCCCCTGCTCCGGCGGGGTAGCGTCCGACGGGCCGGACTGGTTCCATTGACGTGTCGCGTAGGCCAGCAGGCGGTTCTTCGCCCCCGGAGGGATGAGCACCTTGCCGGTGACGGGCTCGCGCACCTCGCACCCCGAGACGCCGGTCCATCGCTGTTCAACGAGGTCGTTCACGCCGAACGGGGTGCCATCCACGTCGTTGAGCAGGGGCTGCACACCCGCCGAGCTGGGACACGCGTCACTCGCGGCCGAGGCGAGCAGCCGGGAGAGTTCCTCGGGTTCGAAGACGCCCTCAAGCCAGGGCAGAGATTGGCCGTTCGCCTCGTTCGAGGAGAGCGTGGAATAGACGAATGCGCGGGTGCGGGTGCGAACCCCGCTCACCGGGTCTGCGTCGAGCATCGTGGTCTTGAGGAGTGTCGGAGGGCAGTTCACCCGACCCGTGTGCTCGGGCCGCTCGGAGGTGCGGCGGTAGTCGTAGTGGTACCTCACGCAGTGTTTCCATCCGCGCAGGGGGCTGGCCTGCGCCGTGGCGGCAAGGGGATCGGTGCCGCCGTCGAGCGAGAGCGAGCCGTCGCCGAGCTTCATGGGGTCCGTCGGTGGAATCGTGAAGACGAAGCCGCTTCCATCGAGCTGCGCCGTCGCGTCACCTTCGTAGACATAGATACGGTCGATCGCCGCGACGCCATACACACCCGAGTTCGCGAGCAGGGTGTTCCAAGCCTGGGTGCCCTCGTCGAGACTCGGTCCCGCGATCGGTGAGGCGATCCGGTGGGAGTACACCAGCGTCCACGCGGTGTCCAGCGATTCATCCGCCCTGCGCGTGGAGAGCCTCACGGTTCGGAGCTGCCCCTTGGACGGGCAGTTCTGTGCACACTCGATGCACCCGACCGTGCCGGTGTGGTCCGCGAAGAACCACGAAGCCCGCTCGTAGGTCATCTCGACGACATGGCCGTATCGGTCCTCGATCTTCGAGCACGTCGCGTAGTACGGGATGCCGATTCCCGGGTTGGCCGCGTCGTTCCAAGGATCGTGCAGGCGGCCGTCGGGGAACTGCTGCGGAAGGAACGGCCGCGCGTGGTAGGAACTCTGCGCCCAACGCGGGTTGGCCTCCGCATCGAGCGTGCGCCGGTCCCAATGGTGGTCGGGGACGTCCTGGCGGTGGGCGTTGAAGGTGTAGGTCACGGCACCGTCGTAGAGCGTTACTTTGTATTCAGTGGGAGGCACGCTCCAACTGCGCTGCGCCCAGACGCCGTTGTGCTCCATCCGCGCCCGGAAGCGCGCCGGGGCTTCGTACCGACCGCTGGACTCGAGCCGCTGGAACGGGATCGACTGGAAGGCGTCGACGATGAACCAGCAGGTCGCCGGGGTGTTGCCGACGATGTCCGGGATCGCGGAGTCGATGAGGAGGATCGGGTTCTCGCCGATCATCCAACCGCCGCCGGTAAAGTCCCACCAACGATCTGAATCAACGCCACGGCTGCGCTGCGCTCGCTGGTACGGGCCGACCGCGGATCGCGTGCGTGCGAGCCGGAAGGTCGCGCCCCGGAACGGTAACTCAAGGTCGACGACGCGCGCGAGGGGTGCACCGGTCAGAAGGTCCGCCGCGCCAGCGAGGGTCGGACGCCCGAGGCTCCCGCCCCCGTCACCCTGCCAGCCAGTCGGCGCTCCCGCCATGCCGGGCGGGATCAACGGCAGCGAGGTGCCGCCCAGTGTGGGCGATGGGTGCACAAAGTCGCCCGGGACGTGAGCCTCGATGAGGTTGACGTTGAGCCTGAAGCCGGCGGGGGAATAGGTCCCAGCGTCGCCATACCTCGCGAGCAAGGGCCCGCGGTCGTCGCTGTAGTACGGCGAGAGCGGACCCCAAAGGCACGCGGATTCCGAAGCCTCGGAGGGGAGCACGGTCCACTGCGGCACCAACTGCGCCGCGGACGAACAGTCGGGCCCGCCATCGTCGGGGTCGCCCTGTTGCGCCGCAGCCGGCATAACGAGCCCGACCAGGACGGCCAAAGCCGCCAACAGGTGAACTGCTGCGCCGGGCTTCCCGCACCGCCCACCAGATCCCGCGAACGAATCTCTCGTCTTGCGCACGACGCACCCCCTTCGAGTTCACTCTGTTCCTTCTTCAGAGACTCGGAAGTTACCTCCAGTTCGGACCGGGTGCAAGCCTTCTTTGCGCGATCTCGCGTGCGATCCCGGTGGGTCCGCGGTTCGGCCCTGGAAACTGAGGCACCAGCACCCTGGGACCGTTTACCAACTCGCGTCGTAAGCTCGCTGATATATTGCTCTTGCGCGGGGCTCACCCTGCGGGAGCTGGCGGGCCACCGCTTCCAACATGACACCCGCGTTCAGTTCGAGTATCTCATTTCCGCGCGGGGTCGTCACCACGTCGACGCTCCCGAATCGAAGGTTGACCGCGCGTGCCGCGCGGCGGGCGAGTTCGTACCCGTCATGGGAGGCGGGGTCGATCTCCCGCGCGCGGGCACCTTGCCCCAGGTTGTGACGCCAGGAGAGAAGCCGGGTTGCGCCCGCCGGCAGAATCTCCTCGACGTCCGCGACCGTTTCGGGATCGATCTCGACGCCGCCTCCAGCCGCCAAGGCCCGCAACGGCCTGACTCCGTCGCCCGTGACGGTGGGCCGAACCTTCTCGAACGCCAGCAGACACTCCCCGTCGAGCAGCACGAATCGCGTCTCGCCAACGATCTCCGAGTACGGGCACAGGCAGACCGCGTGCACGCGCTGGAAGAGCATCAGGAACGCGGCCTCCAGACCCCGCGGCGTGGTCGCCCGATACACACCCACACCGCCGGTTCCGTTGTTGTCTTTCACGACGACGTTGCGGCGCCATGCCTCAAAGCACTCCATCGCCGGGCGCCAGAACCCTTCCCGCGCCGCGTACGGCCCCATTCGTGGATGAAGGAACGCGCGGTGCGGGACGTGCGGGATCGCCTCTCGGGCCATGACCTCGGACGCGGCGGACTTGTCGCAGGCCAGGAGATGCGCGGCGGAGGAGTTGAGTTCGAGGTTGAAACCCCACGCGTGGCGAACGGTGTCGCCGCGCCGAAACCGGAGAATCCAGCCATCGCCGAGCTCGTCGACCGAGTCGCCCCGGGACCTCGCGACATCGGCGAGCAGCCGCGAGAAGAGCCTGCGATGATCCGCCGAACCATGGCTCTCGTGGGAAGACTGGGTCAAAGGGCGGCTCCAGAGCGGCGGTATCGCCGGAGGAAATGGTAGGGTGAAGTGGCAAAGTGGTGGAGTGGCGGAGGGGTCGAGTCAAGAACCGCGGCCGCGAGTCTTCGTGTTCTTCCGCTCCGTCACTTTGTCGCGCAATCACCTCGTCACTTCGGCGGTTCCTCCACTCATTGCGGCTGCACGAGCCCCTCCTGGTACGCGCGCACGAGCGAATCGAGGTCGCTGATGCGGCGGGCGATGCGGCGGCCGTCGTCGGTGTCGCGCACGAGGCGCTGGCAGGGGTACTGACGAACGGGGGTGATCTTCGGGACGATGTCGGCGCCGTTGGAGATCGTCGCCTCCACGCCCTGAAAGGGCGCGTGTTCGGCGAGGTCGATGCGGTCTGGTTCGAGCACGAGGGTGTAGCCTCGGTCGCCGTATGCCTCAGAGAACGCGCCGTCGATGGTGATGGCGTTGCCGCCCTTCTTGACGGGTTGCTCGCCTTTCTCGACCTTGACCGGAACGTGGCCGTTCACCACGAGCACGTCGTCGCCGCACCCGAAGAGCGTGCCGATGCGGCGGATGAAGGCGGCGTCGTTCATCAGATCGAAGTACGCGTTCTTGTGCTCCTTGTGGCATTCCTTGTCGGCGATGAACGAGGACTCGAAGGTCGCGAGCTTGTCCTTGCCGAACAGCGGGCTGCGCGGGCCTCCCCACAGGTACCAGAGCCAGTCGGCGTCGGCGTCGAGGTTGAACCATCGCTTGCGCATCGCGCGGCGGACGACCGAGCCGAGGGCGTCCATGAGTTCGCGCCCTGCGAGGTCGCGGCCGTCGACGCGGAGGGTTTGCGGTGTGCCGTCGGCCTCGACGGGGACGCAGGCGTGGAAGAGGAGAACCTCGTCGCGCTTGGTCCACATGCGGCCGTGGGTGACGAGCCACTGCATGTGCTCGCGGAGCTTCATGGAGCGGGTGAAGCTCTCCCGCAGTCGGTCGACGCAAGCCTGTTCCTCGGGCGAGTAGGCGTAGGGGTCCGCGGGGTTGATGGTCGGGAGGTTCCGATCGAGCATCGCGTGGCGTGTGCCGTCGATCTCGACGGTGCCGTCGGCAAGGTTGATGCGGTGCAGCAGGCGGCGGTGCGCGAGGTTCCACTCGGGGTGGCGTTCGATCATGCGGCCCTCGGCCTTGAACTGCATGATCGCGATGGCCTTCTGCATGCGGGCCACGGTCAGGGTGTCACGGAAACCCTCGCCCTTGGGGATAAACCGCTCGGCGGGATCGTCGGCGTAGACCTGCCGCACGAGCTTCTCGATGGGAGCCATCATGACGCCGTAGCCCTCTTCGAGCTGGGAGAGTTTGCGGTACCGGAGGCTGAAGCGCAGACATGTGAGCATGCACGGCTCGTGCCCGATCTGCGAGCCGAACCAGAGCATGTCGTGGTTGCCCCAGAGGATGTTGCACTTGGGCTGGCGCATGAGGGTTTCGACGACGCGGTCCATGCGCGGGCCGCGGTCGCCGAGATCGCCGATGACCAGGAGTTCCTCGCACGACAGGTTCCGGATGAGGCGAGCGCCGGCCCGGACCGCGCCCCAATCCCGGTCGTGGATCGCGAGGCCCGCGATCATTTCCTTGATGTAGTCCGGCCGCTGGCCGCTGCCGAGCTCGACGAACAGCTCGCGGTACCAGCCGGGCAGGAGCCGCTCGAAGGCGTCGCGCCGGTGCCACGCGCGGAGGTGGCGCACGATCTCGAACTGGAAGCAGAGCGTGCGATAGACCCACTCCGATCGGTTGCCGCTCGCGACGATCGAGTGCGAGAACTTGTTGATCGCCTCGCGCGGGTAGTAGAGCACCGCGAGGAACTGCTGTTTCTCCAGCTCCGTGAGCCGCCCCCCGAGGTACTGGTCGACCAGTTGCCGCAGCGCGCCCGACGCGTTGTTGATCACGTGCCTGAGCTTCATGTCCTCCCCGTGCACATCGGAGATCACGTGGATCAGCCCGCGCGGGAGCGTGAGCTTGGCGCGGAGCGCCGCGGCCTCGGAGATCGCGGCCTCCGGGGACGGGTACTGCACGGCGAGAGCGCGTAGCAGGTTGACGCGATCGTCGGAGAGGGGTTCGTTCATGGGACGGAATGGTAGGAAAGTGGTGAACCGGCGCAGTGGTGGAGCGCGGGCCGAGGGCCGTAGATCGGCCTGGCACGGGGGGTGGTATGATCGCGGCGGTGCCACGCGAGAGCTCGCCATCTTCGCACACCGAGGTCGGGCGCATCATGCGCCGGATGACGACGCGGTGGATCGTCCTGACGCTGTCGCTGTTCATCGCCCCCTTCACGTTCGCTGCGTTTGATGACCGCTCGGTCGCTAGGGTGGCCGAGGGTGCCATGATTGCCGTGGTCGGTTGGGGCGTGCTGGTGGTGGTGGGAATCTTCGGGATTCTGCTGCTCAACCGCGCTGATCACGCCCGCCTGCGCGAGCTCGGGCGGACGCTGCGAGCCCGCAGGCTGCAGGTTTGCCGGCGCTGCGGTTACGACCTCGCGGGTGCCCGGGAGGACGGCGATTGCCCCGAGTGCGGGCTCGCCTTCACCATGTTTGCAGACTGGACTGCGAAGCCCCCGGCGCGCGACGAATCCCCCGCCGATCCGCCCCCGAATCCACCCGGCCGCTGACTACGCTGTCAGAGGGCTGTCCAGCAGGAGCCGCGTATGAGCGCCTTCATTGTCCGTCTGTTGCTCTTGGCCGGGTTGATGTTCGGCGCGACGGCGCGGGCGCAGCAGATCCCCGCCCGCGAGCGCTGGTGGGACGACCGCGTTTTCTACGAGATCTTCGTCCGCTCTTTCGCGGACAGCACGACCGGACCGCTCGCGGGCGACGGGATCGGCGACATCCAGGGGATGATCGAGCGGCTGGACTACCTCAACGACGGCGACCCGAAGACCACCACCGACCTGGGCATCACGGGGATCTGGCTCATGCCGATCCACCCCTCGCCGAGCTACCACGGGTACGACATCACCGACTACCGCGCGATCAACCCGCAGTACGGGACGACCGAGGATTTCAAACGGTTCCTCGCGGAGTGCCACAAGCGCGGGATCGCGGTGATCATCGATCTGGTCATCAACCACTCCTCCGACAAGCACCCGTGGTTCGTTGAGGCGCAGAACCCCGACTCCGCGAAGCGCGACTGGTATGTGTGGTCGAAAGCCGACCCGGCGTGGAAGGGGCCGTGGAACCAGAAGGTTTGGCACCCTTCACCGAGCGGCTTCTACTTCGGGCTGTTCTACCACGGAATGCCGGATCTGAACTTCCGATCCGACTCGCTCACCACCGAAGTCTTCTCGATGATGGACTACTGGGCCAGCGAGGTCAAGGTCGACGGGTTCCGACTCGACGCGATCAGGCACCTCATCGAGGCAGGACAGGTTCAGGAGAACACTCCGGAGACTCACGCGTGGTTGAAGCGAATGGCCGCGCACTTGCGAACCACCGCGCCGCGCGCGATGACCATCGGCGAGGTGTGGTCTGCGCCCAAAGACGTGGCCAGCTACATCGGTGACGAACTGGACCTGTGCTTCGAGTTCGGGCTCGCCGACGC
>JBMOHX010000079.1:0-12636 GCA_049317625.1 Phycisphaerales bacterium | reverse complement strand
TCGGGGCGGGACGCCCCGAGACACTCTTTGGCCAGTGGCCAAAGCCACGTGGCTTGGGCGCCCTCGCCCAAGAGTCATGAGGGCGTCTCGCCCGGCCGGACGGCAGCCGCGCTCGCTCGGGGCGAGACGCCCCGGAACACTCTTTGGCCAGTGGCCAAAGCTACGGCCTGGCCAAAGCTACAGTCGTTGATGCCACTGCTTTCGGTCAATATCGATCACGTCGCCACCGTCAGGCAGGCTCGGTACCGGCAGTCTGGTGACTACGGCGAGCCGGATCCCGTGCGTGCCGTGCACGAGGCCGAACTCGGCGGTGCCGACGGCATCACCGTTCACCTGCGCGAGGATCGGCGGCACATCACCGACCGTGACGTCGAGCTCATCCGGCCGCTGGTGCGCCTCAAGTTCAACCTCGAGATGGCCGCGACCGACGAGATGGTGGCCATCGCCGCCCGCGTGCGGCCCCACACCAGCATGCTCGTCCCCGAAGGTCGCAACGAGGTGACCACCGAAGGCGGGCTCGACGTGAAAGGTCAGCTCCCGCGCCTGCGCGAGATCGTGTCGCGCCTCAAGGCCGCGGGGTGTGTGGTTTCCGCGTTTATCGATGCCGACCCGGAGCAAGTGGAAGCGGCCCACGCCGCTGCGTTCGACGTGTGCGAGATCCACACCGGGCCCTATGCCGAGGCGTACCTCGCCACCGGCGGCGATGATCGCCACGCGCTCTTCGTGGGCGAGCTCCGCAAGGTGCGGGTCGCGGGCGAGATCGTGCGTGCCGCGGGGATGCGGTTTAACGCGGGGCACGCGCTGAACTACGCGAACGTGGGCGCGATCGCGCAGCTCGACGGCGTGAGCGAGCTGCACATCGGGCACGCGATCATCAGCCGCGCGGTGTTCACCGGCCTGCGTGCCGCGGTGCGTGAGATGAAAGACGCGATGGGCTGATCGGCGTCACACCACGAGGTTCACCATCTTGCCCGGCACGATGATGACCTTCTTGATGGGCTTGCCCGCGAGGGTCTCGATGATCTTGGGATCGGCGAGGGCGATGGACTCGATAGTCTTGACGTCCGCGTCCGCCGCGACGGTGATGCGGGCCCGCAGCTTGCCCTGGACCGAGACGGGCATCTCGATCTGATCGTCCTTGAGCATGGCGGGCAGGAAGTCCGGCCAGGGCGCGAGCACCACGCTGGTGGTGTGGCCCAGCCGTGCGTAGAACTCCTCGGCGACGTGGGGCGCGAAGGGGGCGAGGACGCGGGCGAAACGATCAACCTGAGAGGTCGTGAGCACACCGGTGCCCTTGTCGACACTCGTGGCGCCGTTGACGAACTCGATCATCGCGGCGATCGCGGTGTTGAAGGCGAGCCTTTCCACGTCCGCACCGACCTTCGCGATCAGCCGGTGCAGCGAGCGCTCGACCTTGTCGTCGGGTGTTTCGCACGACCGCATCGCGCCGGAGTTCTCGTCGACGACGAGGCGCCAGGCGCGCTGCAGGAAGCGGAAGCAACCGGTGATGTCACGCGGGTTCCACGGCTTGCTCGCGTCCAGCGGGCCCATGTACATCTCGTACAGCCGGAAAGTGTCGGCGCCGAACTCGGCGATCACGTCGTCCGGGTTCACCACGTTCTTGTACCGCTTCGACATCTTTGTCACGACGGTACCGACGGGCTGGCCCGTGGCGATCTCGACGTACTTGCCTTCGGAGACTTCCTGCACCTCGTCGGTGGGGATGATCGTCTTGTCCGCGCGCTGGAACGCGAAGCTCGTGATCAGTCCCTGATGGAAGAGCTTCTTGAAGGGCTCGCGCGTGGTGACATAGCCGAGGTCAAAGAGCACGTTCTGCCAGAACCGCGCGTAGAGCAAGTGGCCCACCGCGTGCTCGCTGCCGCCGAGGTACAGGTCCACCCCGTGCCCGCCCATCCAGTACTTCTCCGCGGCGTCGCCGGCGAAGCGTTCGCTGTTCCGCGCATCGCAGTAGCGGATGGCGTACCACGAGCTGCCGGCCGAGCCAGGCATGGTGTTGGTCTCGCGCGTCACCGGTGTCGCGGGGTCGAGCAGTTTGGGATCGACGCCGGCCTGGCCCGCGGTCGTGTTCATCCACTCGACCGCCTTGGCGAGCAGCGGCTGAGGGTCGTCGCTCTCGGCGGGCGTGTAGTCGGCCAGTTCGGGGAGCTTCACGGGGAGGGCGCTCTCCATCACCGGGTACGCGCGCCCGCTCGCGTCGAAGACGATCGGAATTGGCTCGCCCCAGTAGCGCTGGCGGCTGAAGACCCAGTCCCGCAGCCGGAAGTTGATCGTGCGACGGCCCAGCCCCGCGGCTTCGAGCCACAGCACCATCGCCTCCTTGGCCTTCGCGGTTGGCATCCCGTCCAGCGAGAGGCCTGGAGATGATGAGTTCACCGCGATACCCGGGGCCGAGTACGCCGAACCTTCGGAGAGCTGGTGCTGGCCGTGCTCGAAACGGCGGCGGAAGTCGTGGAAGTTCTGGAAGCCCATCGACTCGATCGTCTCGAGCCACGTGAGGCGTGTCACCCGCTGCTCGGCCGTGGCGGCTTCTCCCCGGGCTTCCCGCGCGGCGATCTCGCGCGCTTCGGCCAGGGCTTCGAGGAACGTCTCGTCGGTTTCCATGCGCGCAACGACCTGGCCCAGGAAGTCCGCGAGTTCGTCGCGCCAGTCACCGGCGGGCTCGCCGTCGGGGTACGCGCACATCGCGAAGTAGTGCATCGCGGCGATCGGCCGCGGGTACACCACGTCGCGGATCGGCAGCCCGAAGGTCCGTGCGAACTCGAAGTCGCGCTGGTCGTGGGCTGGCACGGCCATGATCGCGCCGGTGCCGTACCCCATCAGCACGTAGTCAGCTGTCCAGATCGGGACCCGCATCCCGTTCACGGGGTTCTTCGCGTAGACGCCGGTGAAGACGCCGCTCTTTTCCTTGTTCTCTTTGCGCTCCATCTCGGACCGGTTGCGCGAGGCCTCCGCGTACGCGCGGAGGCGCGACGCGTCGGTCTCACTACCGGGGTTGGAGAGCACCGTGTCGATCAGCGGGTGCTCCGGCGCGACCACCATGTACGTCGCACCGAAAAGCGTGTCGGGGCGGGTCGTAAAGACGCGGAGGTTGATCCCCAGCGACTCAACAGGGAACTCGATCTCCGCGCCCTCGCTACGACCGATCCACTCCTCCTGCATCTGCTTCGTGGACTCGGGCCAGTCCAGCTCCTTGAGCTGTCGGGCGAGACGGTCGGCGTAGGCGGTGATCCTGAACACCCACTGCTTGAGCGGCTTGCGGAGCACGGGGTACCCACCGCGCTCGCTCTTGCCGTCGATCACCTCATCGTTCGCGAGGGCGGTCCCGAGCTTTGGGCACCAGTTGACGACCTGCTCGCCGATGTACGCGAGGCGGCGCGAGTCGACAAACGCGCGGCGCTGCGCATCGGTCATCGCGCCCCAGGGCGCGGGGGTCGGCACCTCGGCACGTTCGCAGGCGGCGATGAGTTCGGAGATCGGCCGGGCACGGTCGGCCCGCTCGTCGTACCACGCGTCGTACAGCTTGAGGAAGATCCACTGCGTCCACTTGTAGTACCCGTCGTCGATCGTGCCGAACTCGCGCTCCCAGTCGTAGCAGAAGCCGAACCTCTTGAGCTGCCGGCGGAAGTTGTCGATCGCCTTCCGGGTCGTGATCGCCGGATGGACCCCCGTCTGGATCGCGTACTGCTCCGCGGGCAGACCGAAGGCGTCCCAGCCCATCGGGTGCAGCACGTTGTGCCCCTTCATCCGCTTGTACCGGCTGATGATGTCGGTGGCGGTGTACCCCTCCGGGTGCCCGACGTGCAGGCCCGCGCCGGACGGGTACGGGAACATGTCGAGGCAATAGAACCGCGGCTTCGACCCGTCAAACCCCGGATCGCCGGGGTTGGGCGTTCGGTAGGTGCCCCACTGCTCCCAGCGGTCCTGCCAAACCGGCTCGAGCTCGTTCGCGAGCCGCGCGGTGTACCGGAACGGAAGGGTGTCGGAGGTCTTCGGAGCGGCGGGCTGAGAGTCAGTCATGAAAGTGGATCCGTCGGCGAATGAAAAAGGCCCCGGTACGCGGGGCCTTGAGTCGTGCAAAGGGGACCGCCCGCGTCAGCTGGTTGCGCGTGAACCCGGAAGCAGCGAGCGAGGCACCTCGAACCTCATACGGGCCAAGTGTAGGGGGGAAGGTGGTGCAGCGACGCCCCCACGGCCGGCCCGGTCGGAGGGCAGAGGCCCTTGCCGGAGACGGCGATCCGCCGAGAGCGGACTTCGCGCCTCCCCGGCCCCACCCTATCATGGGCGTCGCCGGTCGGCGTTCTCCGCCGCGGCAACAGGGAGTTCATCATGATCACCGCCTCGCTCCTGCTCGCCGCCGCGTTCGCTCTGCCCGCCGATGAAACCGTGACGCTGACGTTGGTGCCCAAGGGTGCCAGCAGCAAGATCGGCCACTACGCGCCGCAGCGCGCTCAGTTCGCGACCGAACGCCCGGCGTCGGTCTCCAAGCAGCCCGAGGACCTCGGCGGGCCGCAGTACGGCACGCTCCCGATCAACGGCGGGATCGCCTTCATCATCGACGAGCCCGACGGCAAGCCCGCCCGCCTCTTCGTCGACACCAACCGCAACGGCGACCTGACCGACGACGCCCCGGCCGAGTGGACCTCCAAAGAGAACACCCGCGGCGGGAAAACCACCGTGATGCACAGCGGCGCGGCGATGATTGATATCGGCGGCAAGGGCAAGCCCGCGCTGGTGTCGATCTCGCTCTACCGCTTCGACAAGAACGACGAGTCCCGCGCCCAGCTCAAGTCCACCATCTTGTACTACCGGGACTACATGCTCGAAGGCAAGGTCGCCCTCAACGGCAAGACCTACGACGCGATGCTCAGCGACGAAATGTGCCGCGGGTCGTTCAAGGTCGAGGCCCCCAAGGACGACGAGCAGGGCTCGGGCGTGAGCATCATGCTCGACGTGAACAGCAACGGCAAGATCGACTCGCGCGGCGAGACCTTCGACGTTGCAAAGCCCTTCAACATCGGCGGCACCACGTACGAGCTCGCGGAGATGGCGGCCGACGGCTCGGCGTTCAAGGTCGTCAAGAGCACCAAGGTGGTCGAGGAAATCCCCACTCCCCCGGACCACTCGGTGGGCAAGACCATCCTCGCCTTTGAGACCAAGGACACCGAGGGCAAGGCGTTGAAGTTCCCGGCCGATTTCAGCGGCAAGATCGTCCTCCTGGACTTCTGGGCCACCTGGTGCGGGCCGTGCATGTCCGAGATGCCCAACGTCGTAACCGCTTACGACAAGCACCACGCCGAGGGCTTTGAGATCCTTGGCATCTCGCTCGACAACGAGGGCAGCCTCAAGCGCATGCCCGATGTGATGACCAAGGCGAAGATGACCTGGCGTCAGGTCGCCGACGGCAAGGGCTGGAAGGCGGAGGTCGCCCAGAAGTACGCGATCGACAGCATCCCCGCCACGTTCCTCGTCGATGGCACCACCGGCAAGATCATCGGCATGAACCTCCGCGGCGAGGCGCTCGAAGCGGCCGTCGCCAAGGCCTTGGCCGAACGCAAGAAGTAATCTCGGCTCACCGCGAACCCACGGGCGTCCCTCCAAGCGGGGACGCCCTTTTCATTGGGCGCCGATCACACCCATCAGCTCGGTGTGCACCAGCCCGTTGCTTGCAACTACAGACCCGGTATCGGTGCGCCGCTGGCCGCGCAGATCGCACCATGTTCCGCCCGCGCCCTCGATGACCGGCGCGACCGCCGCGATGTCCCAGGGCTTGACCCCCGGCTCGACGCAGAACTCCGCGCGTCCGGTCGCGACCAGCAGGAACGCGTAGGCGTCGCTGAAGCCGCGGTTGAGTCGCACGCTGCGCGCAAGCCGCATGTACAGGTCCACCCGCTCCGCCGCGAGGTAGTAGTCGATCGACGTGGTCACGAACACGGATTCCGCGAGGCGCTGGACCGAGCTGACGCGGGCTGGCCGAGCGGCGCGACCCGCCGCGAGATGCGTCGCGCCCAACCCGGGGCCCCCGAACGCGGTCTCCGCCAGGGCCGGCATGTGAATGACTCCGGCGACCGGCACGCCCTCGCGCTCGATGCCGATGAGCGTGCCGAATAGGGGAACACCGCACACGAAAGAGGCCGTCCCGTCAATGGGGTCGACCACCCAGCGGTACCGAGATGTCCCTGGCGTTTCGCCGTACTCCTCGCCGAGCACGCCGTCGCCGGGGAAGCGCTCGCCGATCGCCGCGCGGATCTCCCGCTCCGCCTCACGGTCGGCGAGGGTGACCGGGGAGCCGTCGGCCTTCTGCTCGAGGCCGATCGATGCGCGGTCGGACCAGCGTGCGAACCGGCGCATGATCCCGCGCCCGGCGTCGCTCGCGAACTGCACCGCGGCCTGAAGTCTGTCGTGCACACCTGTGTCGCTCATGCCGCGATTCTACGGCAGAGGGACGACGCGCACGCCGACCGCCGCGGCGTTGACTCGGGCTTCCACGGCGCGGACCTCCTGCCCCGCGGCGCGGAGCGCGGCCATCTCCTCCGCGCCCAGCGAGATGAACTCGAACACCCCACGGGCCGAAGCGCCGGGGCATCGCGAGAGGTCGGGCGATCCGGCGCTCAACTCGACCAGCACCGAGGGCGGCGCGCACCCCGTCGCCGCGAGCGCTCGCGACAGATCGCCGACAAGCAGGGCCGCGGCGAAAGCCCGGGGGCCCGCGTCGAGGAGTTCCTTCGCGCGGGCGGGGCTGTCGGAGTTGTACGCCCTCATCGCGCCGAGCACCTGCTCATCGAGGCCCAGCCGCAGGGCCGCCAGGCCCTCGTCCGAGACCTCGAACCCGGGCCAGGCGACAACCCGAGCGGCGTCTGGCATCGCGGCGCGCAGGCGGAAGTCGATGATGGACCGCCCGAGTTCGAGCGGGCCGGTCAGAGCGTTCTCACGATCGCGCTTGCGCTCTCCGAGCGCCTTGAGATACGCCGCGCGAAGGTCAGTGTACTTCTGAACGAACTCAACCGCCGCGGTCTGAGTCGATGCGCGGAGCGCCGCCTCGCCAGGGAAGGTCGTCGCGAACTCGACGTGTCGCAGGAGCGTTCTGAAAGCGGCGAGGGCGCCTTCGCGGTCGCGGTCCTTGGCCCGCGCGATCAGACGTGCCGCCTCGACAAGCCTGGCCACCGCGTGCTTGGCCTCGGGACGCAGAACGGAGCGGCCCTTGTCGTCGCGCGACACGACCGCGGCGCTGATGCGGGAGATCGCGTCGAGATCCTCGGCGGTTGCGAGAAAGGGTGACTCCGCCGCCATCACGCCGGGATCGTTGAGAGATTCCTGAGAGTCCAGCAGCCGCAGGACCACAGGGCCGATGATGCGCTGGTTCGGACGCCAGCTCGACACAAAGATGGTAAACGCCGGGCGGAGCTGCTTGACGATCTCCAGCGACTCGGCCGTTGGTGCCTTGCGCGCGGCGAGGCCGCAGAGCACTCGTACGCGAGCGATCCGCTGGCGCGTCGCGGGGACGGGGAGGTCCGGCGACTCGCGGAGCAGAAGCTCGTACGCCTTCGCCACGCGGGACCCGGAGATCCCCTCGACGGACTTGACGCCGGGGCCCGCGGCGCAGATCTCCGCGAGCATCGCGAGCCGCTGCGACGACCCGTCATCGGCCTCGACCAACGCGACGGACAGGGCCTCGATGAAGCGCTCGCGGGTGCGCTCGGGCAACAACGCCGCCGGCTGCGCGAGGGTGAGCGCGATCGCGCGCGAGTCGACCGAGGCCAGTTCTCCTGAGGGATCAAAGCCCCGATCTCTCAGCAGAACATCGACGCGGGCGGCGGCGGCGACCGCTTCAGGTCTCGCGCCCGCTTGCTCCAGCATCGGTGCGAGCGGCGCGGGGTACAAAGGCGGCACGGGAGGCGCGGCCCACGAAGCGTCCGTGGTCGCGGCACCGCGGGTTGCCAGCGACGCGCCCGGCCAGGCATGAGCCGCGGCATCGAAGCCGGTCGCGGCTTGTTCGATCTCCCGTCGCTGCTCCGGAGTGAGTCCGGCGAAGGCATCCGACTTGGCGGCCCGACGCAGCGTGAGCGCCGCGACCAACCGGCGCGCGAGATCATCGTCGTTCTCGCTGCTCGCCCTCAGCAGCCTCGCGCCGAGCTTCTCCAGCTCAGATCCGGCCTCCATCCCGGCCGCCAGCTTCTCACGGCACGACCACTTCTGGGCCTCGGCGGCGGGTGGGTCGAGATTCAGTTTCTGCGCACGTGCCGCGAGCGGAAAGCCGGCGACGCACACGCACACCGCGAGCGCGAGGCGGTTCGCGCCGCGCCGGCCCGAGAGCGGATCGCGGCGGGCGTCGGGTGATCGGAACATGGGCAGCTCCGGTTCGGGGCGCTCGGGCGCGGATGGGGTTGGGTCACACGGCTGGTTCGAGCAGAGCGGTCATCGCGCCCTTGGAGCGGGGAAGTCGCGGATCGGCACCGAAGGCGTGGACCTGCTCCTGCTTGAGCTCCGCGAGCTCCTTGTGCGTCGTCGTGAGAACCGCGCGGCCCGTGTTGTCCACCGTGCACGCGATGACGAACGCCGCCTGCTCCGACGCGCCGAACAGCTTCCGCGCGAGCTCCATCACGTACTCGTAGGTGTGGTCGTCGTCATCGAGCAACACGACGTTCCACGACTTGGGCGGCTGCACGTCCGGCTTGCTCTGGGGTTTGGCTGTGTCGACTGCGGTGCTCATGGTTCAGTGGGCACCCTTCTTCGACGCGTTCGCGAGGGACTTCTCGAGCGCGGCGATGTCGTCGTCCGTCATGTTCTTCTTCGCCTTGCGGAGCATCGCTGTGAAATGAGCGATCTCCTCGGGCGCGGAGGGGAATCCGGTGTTGCCCTGCGGCCCGTTACTATCGACGAGCGCCACGCCCTCGGCGTTCAGGAACACAAACCAGGGGATGCCGCCGCCGGAGGGCTTGTCGATCATCGCGTTGTACTTGCGGTGCATCTCCCCGCCGCCGGGGTTGCGGTCGGTGTCGACCTTGCAGTCGATGAAGTCTTTCGCAAGGATCGCCGCGTTGGAAGGCTCGGCCATCCACGCCTCGAGACGGTGGCACCACCCGCACCACGGCGCCCCGAAGTGCACGAAGACCGACTTGCCCTGCTCCCGCGCTTTCGTGAGCGAGCTGGCGAGCAGGTCATCGGCCTTGAGAGGCGTCGCTTCGTGTGCTTTCAGGAAGCCGAGCACCTTCCCGACGTCGTGCGCCTCGCCCTGCTCGAGCGCGCCGGACTCCTGGTTCGCGATGACCTTGCCGTCTCCGTCGAGCACGGTGAGGTACGGGATCCCGCTCTCCTTGAGCTTCGCGCCATACCCGTTGAACAACTCGGTGTTCTTGTCAAACCGGCCGACGTCGACCTTCACGAGCACGTACTCGTAAAGCATCTCCTTGGAGAGCTTCTTGTCGGCCTTGAGCGTCCCGTCGAGCTTGACGCACCAGTGGCACCAGTTCGCGCCCCACTGGATGAGCACCCGCTTGTTGTCCTTCTTCGCCGCGGCGACCGCGGCGGCGATGTCGGCCTTCGCGTCCGCGGCTTCGTTGTAGACCTCAACCTTCTTGGCCGCGGGTTGCGGAGTGACAGGGGTCGGGTCTTGCTGCGCGGCCACGGGAGTTGCAAGGGCCATGGCGGTCAGAAACAACGCGGCGGTGGTGCGCATGTGGGTACTCCGTGTGCCGTGAAGTCTATCGGAGCTGCCAAGCCCGAGCGCCTACAGAAACGCCCGCTCCGCGGCGTCGATCGCCCGCGCGAGCGCGGCCGACTTGTTCACCGTCTCCTGGAACTCGTCCTCGGTCACCGAGTCCGCGACGATGCCGCCCGCCGCCTGCAGGTGGTAGCACCACCGACCGTCCTTCCGCCCGCCCGTCGGAACGACCATCGTCCGGAGGGTGAGCGCGATGTCCATCTGCCCGTCGAGCCCCACGTATCCCATCCCCCCGCCGTACGGCCCCCTTCTGATCGGCTCGAGCTCGTCGATGACCTGCATCGCCCTGACTTTGGGTGCGCCCGAGATGGTGCCGACCGGGAGGGCCGCCCGCAGCGCGTCCCAGCAATCCAGTCCGTCACGGAGCAGCCCCGTCACCGTCGAGCTGATGTGCATGACGTGGCTGTACCGCTCGATTTCCATGAGGGCGGGTGTCGCGATCGAACCCGGCAACGCGACGCGCCCAACATCGTTCCGCCCCAGATCCACCAGCATGATGTGCTCGGCCCGCTCCTTCTGGTCGGCCAGCAGTTCTCGTTCGAGCGCCTTGTCCTCTTCCGCTGTCTTACCGCGTCGGCGCGTGCCCGCCAGCGGGCGGTTGGTGACTTCGAACCCCGCGCCGTCGGCGGTGCGCCGCACGCGGCACAGGATCTCGGGGCTGCTGGCAACGAGGATGCAGCCCTGGGCCTGGAGGTAGACCATGTACGGGCTCGGGTTGACCGCACGGAGCGCCCGGTAGACGTCGAAGGGGTCGGCCTGGCTCAGCCGCTCGAAACGCTGCCCGATCACCACCTGGAAGATGTCGCCGGCGCGGATGTACTCCTTCGCCTTTGCGACCATCGCCGCGTGGTCCTCACGCGTCATATTGGAGGGCGGGGACGCGGGCACCGAGTCGTCGCGCTCGAAGAGCCCGGAGCTCAGCGGCGTGCTGTGGCGCTCGATACGGGAGAGCAACCCCCGAAGCCACGCGACGCCCGCGTCGTACGCCGCGCCAGGGTCGGTGCCCTCGCCCACCTCGACCAGCTTGACGAGGAAGACGACCTTGTCGACATGATCGAACACGACGACGTGGTCGTAGTACCCAAAGTGCATATCAGGGAGCCCGCGGTCATCGGCCGGGGCGCGATCGAACCCGAGCTTCGCCGGCTCGCCGTAACGAACCGTGTCGTACGAGGCGTACCCGAACCACCCGCCCAGCACGCAGCGGGGCAGCAGGTCCTTGGCACCATGGGCCGGCGGACGCACCAGATCGATACCGGCCGTGAGCCGACGCGGGATGGCGAGCGGATCGGGATCGTGTTCGGTGAGCGTCTCGCGCCCTTGCGCGTCGCGCGTGATGACCCGGTGACCGAAGGCGATGACCTCGCGCGAAGGCTGGGACGAGAGGATCGAGTATCTCCCCTGCCGTTCGCCACCCTCGACGGACTCGAGCAGAAAGGACGGCGCGGTCCGCTCGTCGGGCGCCACGAGGCGGCGGTACGCGAGGACCGGCGTGAGCTGGTCGCTGAGGACGCGGAGCGCGAGGGGGACGACCAGGGTCCGGCCGGGGGCGGCACCGGCGGCAACCGCGACAAACTCGTCTCGCGTGAGGTTCGGCATGGGCAGAGGTTAGGGGGAACGGGGTGTCACGCGTAGCAGCCGCATTCTGCGGCTGGGTCAAAGAGCCCGCTGCCCGTGGCAGCCGCATTCTGCGGCTGGGTCAAAGAGCCCGCTCCGCGGGCGTGGATCGCCTGGGAGCCAACGACACGCGGCCGGAGCCCGCGTGGCAGACCCAGCGGGCGGAGCCCGCTGCCACGTGGCAGCCGCATTTTGCGGCTGGGTCAAACAGCCCGCTCCGCGGGCGTGGGTCAACTGTCAACCCACGACACGCGGCCGGAGCCCGCGTGACAGACCCAGCGGGCAGAGCCCGCTGCCACTCGCGGTCAGAGCCCGCGTGAAGGATCGAGCGGGGAAAGTCCGCTCTCAGCCCAAAATGTTTGCACTATGATCTCTTGACGTTTGTATTGCACTTGGTATTTTTACCAAATGCAAACCAAACACAAGGCGTTTATAACCAAAACCGAGGGTGCCTGTCTTCCCCACTGGACCAAGGAGGCCGGGGTCTACTCCGTGACCTTCCGACTGGAGGACTCGCTGCCCGCGACGGCTCGCGAAGCGATACTCCGATACCGGCAGGAGTTCGAAGCCACGAAAGCGAAAATCGAGGCCCCAACCAAGGGGCTTCGAATGTCCGAAGAGATCGTCCTTCACAGGCTCTACTCGGCCCGGATCGATGCGCTTCTCGACGCGGGCGCGGGAAGTTGCCTGATGCGCGACGACCGCGCGGCGCGAATCGTCTCGAACGCGCTGCACTTCTTCGAGGGCACGCGATATCGACTCGTGGCTTGGGCTGTGATGCCGAACCACGTCCACGTCGTGTTCGCACCCATTTCGGGGCACAGCCTCGACGCAATCTTGCAATCTTGGAAAGGGTTCACAACGCACAAGATCAACGGGCTATTCGGCAGAAGCGGGCGGCTGTGGCAGAAGGAGAGCTATGACCATCTCGTCCGCGGGCAGGAAGACCTCGATCACCATGTCGGGTACGTGCTGAACAACCCTGTCGCCGCGGGCTTGAAGGACTGGCCGTGGGTCGGCCGGCTGAACGCGAGTACGTTCGACATCCTGACCACTGAGGCCCGGGCGAGCATCTGAAGTGGCAGCCGCACGTGGCAGCCGCATTCTGCGACTGGGTCAAAGAGCCCGCTCCGCGGGCGTCGATCAACTGTGAACCCCAAGCACGCGGTCAGAGCCCGCGTGGCAGACCCAGCGGGCGGAGCCCGCTGCCACGTGGCAGCCGCATTCTGCGGCTGGGTCAAAGAGCCCGCTCCGCGGGCGTCGATCAACTGTGAACCCCA
>JBMOHX010000078.1:0-12686 GCA_049317625.1 Phycisphaerales bacterium | reverse complement strand
GCGGGAGCGGCGGCGTGTCGACGCCCTTGAACCTCGTGGCGATCCCCGCGAACTCCGTCCCCTTGAGAAGGACTCCGCTCGCCGGACAGAAATAGAAGCTCCCGGGAAACGTGCTCAGGAATCGCGCGGCGATCGACGTGGCAAATGCAAGGTCGAGCAGCGGATTCGGGCTGGTTTGCGCTGCCTCGGCACCCACGCCAAAGGCGTACGACGTTCGTACGACAATGACCGATTGATGGGCGGGGAGCGAACCCGTGCTCAACGCGTGCGAAGGGAGCGCGTTGGGTCCGAGGCACCCGGCTTCGAAGCATGCCTCGGTCATTTCATCGCAGGACTGGTCGCCGAGGTTCGCCGGATACACCGCGGACGCGGCGAGGACCTCGGCCTTTCCCACCGGATGCCCGTTGATCGGAACACGCCACCACGGGTACCCGTTGATCCAGCCGCCACCCGGCGAGCCCGCCGAACTCGCCTCGGGGCAGAGCGGCGCAAGGAGTTTGCTCACCGCGGCCGCGCTCTGAGCTTCCGTAAGCAGGAGAGCGACAGCTTGGGTGTAGGGGGAGTTCATGGCCCCCTACCATCGGCTGTTTTGTAAGGAACACCGACTCAAGTTATGACCGGGTATGCACTCCCCCACATTCAGGGCATGGCCGAAGGGGCGAAATGAACCGCAAGTTGTACCCGCACTTCCTGCAGTATCCCCAAGGTCTCTTGAGCACGATGAGCGTCGCCAGCGCAAACCACGACCCCGCGGCGACGAGCCAAAGGGGCACCGATGCGTACCACAGGCTCGTGGTCCAGGGCGTACCGGGCGAAACCACCTCACCCGCATAGGTGATGCGGGGCCAGCCGATCGGGGGCCAGTCGGTCGAGAGTTCGTACCGAGTCGGACCGGGAGGTGGCGTGGGGCTTGGTGCCCACCACAACACGGCCCGGCCGGAGGATGCTTGAAAGGTGAGTCGCCAACTTCCGGTCTTCACCGGGAACGCCGCCGTCACCAACATCACGATGCTCGCCGCGATCGCGAAGAGGAGGGTCAGCGCGGTCAGGAGGCGGTAGCGCGGCGCGTGGGGGAAATCGTCAGGCCGGCGGTAGGGCGTCCGGCCGACATTGCCATGGAAAATGTTCGCAAGCCATCGCACGCGCCAGCGTACGCGTCGAGAATTGTCCGGGTTCGTGCTACTTCATGAGTTCGATCGCCGCGACGAGGTCGGAAGCATCCACTGCGCCGTCGCGGTTGAGGTCGGCGATCTCGTTGGAAGTGCCCATGGCCTCGACAAGGTCGGTGAGGTCCGAATCCGAGACGACCCCATCGCGATCGAGGTCGCCTGGAAGGTAGACCTCGAAGTTGATGAAGAGGGGAGCAGGAGCGTCCGTCTCGCCGAAGGGGGCGATCAGGATTCGGGCGTGGTGACGCCCGATGGTGCTCGTGTCGAGCGCCACGCGGTGCGTGTTCGCACCGGCAGCCGCGGGCTCGCGGTAGAGCTCGGGGTCGAGGGTCGCTGCACCCTGAACGTCGAGCTTATAGAGGAGGTCGGTGATGCCGCGCTCGGACCAGGTCGCGATGTCGCCGGCGTTCTCGACTGTGAACTCGACGGCGGCCGTTTCGCCGCGGGCGAGGAGGCGGGTCGCGGCCCTTTCGCCCTGCGACGCCGCGGGGATGCGGCCGGGGATGAAGACGGGCGCGACGCGGGCGGCCGCGGGGAGCGCGAGATCGAGGTAGACGGGGAGGTGTCCGCCGGTTGCGCCGGTGCCGCAGGTGGTGATGAGCGCGCTGGCGATGGTGGAGCCAACCATGGAGTTGGCCGTGGTCAAGATGGGGGTGCCGTAGCTCCCGCCGTCATTGCCCCACACGCGGTAGGAGTGGTTGGGGTCGTTCCAGGTCGTGGTGCTGTAGGCGAGGGAGGGGTTGCCGACGTAGTCGAGTCCCGCGCCGTTCACCAGGCTGGAGGAGACCAGGATGAAGTCGAGGCGATCGTCCATGTCGTTGGCGGGGTCCTGCGTGTGGACGAAGCGGTAGGCGCTGTTGTTGTTCCAGCTCGCGGCGGTGTTGATCGGATCGAAGAAGCGGCCCGCGTTGCTGGCCTGCGAGCCGACGAGTTCCTGGTACGCGAGTTGGGTGTGGGTCTGGATGTTGAAATCGCCGAGGACGATGAAGTTGTACCCGGACGGAAGGCCGCTCCCCGCGCCGTTGGTGTTCACGCCTTCGGCGTTGTCGCGGATGCGCTGCGCTTCGACGAGCCGGCGGCTCTGATCGCTTCCCGCGCTCCCGCTCTTCATGTGCGAGTTGTAGATGCCGATGGAGTTCGCGGCGCCCGAGTAGCCCGCCGGCCTGATGTCGTGCCGCATGGTGTTGCGCGGCTGGTTCGTCGCAAGTGTGGAGCCTACCGCGATCACGCGGGAACCCAGGTGCGACACACGGCTTGTACGGTAGAAGCACACGTTGTCGAGGTCGGGGCCGTCGACGAACGCGGCGGCGGCCCAGTCACCAGGGCTGCCGCTGGCGGTGTTGAGCACCACGAGGAACGCATCGATGGAACCTTGGTTGGAGTACTCCTGCGCGCAGAGCACGTCCGGCGCGAGAGAGCGGCCGCCGAAGGATCCATAGAGCGCGGTCTTGAACGCCGGGTCCCGCGTCGCGCTGGCACCGGAGTACTGCGTGGTGTTCCAGGTGCAGATCCGCAGCGCCGAGCCGCCGCCCCCGCCCCCGCCACAAGGAGTAATCACCGTGGCGTTCTGAGGATTCGGCGCAGCCGCGGCGAAATCCGCGGAGTTGCTGTTCGTGTCGGTGCACCCGCTGCCGTTCCGCACGAGCGCGAGAGTGTTGGATCCCGCGGGGGCGGTAGACCCCTCGCTGCAGTTGGCCGCGCCGTACCCGACCTTGTCGACGATCGCCGCCGACGCGGGGCAGGCCCCGGAGAGGGCGGTCGTCGAGTTGCAGACGGCGACCTTGCCAGCCGTGGCGGACATGTTCACCGCCCCGGTGACATTCGCCGCGGGAAGCACGGCACCGGTCGCTCCGCCCGAGGCGAGGGCGATCAGGTAGTGCTGGCCAGGAGCGAGCGTGACGCCTGCGGGGATCGCGACGACCTGCCAGGTCGTGCCGGTCGACGCCGCGTACTGGACGGACCAGTTCGCGATGGAGACGTTCGTGGTGCCTCGGTTGAAGAGCTCAACAAAGTCATTCCGGTAGGTCGCCCCGGCGTTTCCGCCTCCGCCGTAGACCTCCGAGATCACGACCTGGCCGGACGAGCCGGCTGCCATTCCGGCGACGAGTGCAAGCGAGAGCGCACGGGCGATGCGGCGAACAACCATGAGTACCTCCCCTAGGGTCGCCGGCGTCGGAAACGTCCGATAGTCACGGCGGTGGCACGATAAGGTACATGAATCAGCGAGCCGCGCCTTGTTGGACACGTGAAGCCGAGATAAAGATCCGCCCGGGCCTGTCGGTTGCGGCCGCGAGAAAGGAAGTCCGTTGGAGCTCTCCGCGATCCGGTACTTCAGGGTGATCTTGCAGGAGCGGCACCTGACGCGGGCAGCGGAGAAGCTGGGTGTCACCCAGCCGGCGCTCTCCGCGATGCTCAAAAAGCTCGAAGCCGAGGTGGGCACGACGCTCATTCATCGCACGCGGCGCGGTCTGCAGCCGACGGAGGCGGGCGTGGTCTTCGGGGAGTACTGCGACCAGGCGATCCGCGCCGTCGAGGCGGGGGTGCAGGCGGTCCGGGAGTTCGCGGGATTCGAGCGGGGCAGCATCCGCATCGGGGGCGGCGCAACCGCGACCGGGTACCTGCTCCCGCCCGTGGTGCGGGAGGTCAGCCGCGGGAGGCCCGGGCTGCGGTTCTACATCCGCGAGGCGGGGAGCGCGGCGGTGGCCGAGGCGGTGCTGAGTGGCGAGCTGGACCTGGGGATCGTGACGCTACCCGTGACGCTGGCGCGGAGCGACGAGTTGGTGCGGATCCCGCTGGTCGCGGACGAAATGCGCCTGGTCGCACCCAAAGGGCACCGGCTCGCGCGGCCGGCAAAGGGTGGGTTTCGCTGGAAGGAACTGGAGGGGGAACCCTTCGTGGCGTTTGAAAAGGGCACAGCCGTGCGATCCATGATCGACAGGGCGGCACAGGCGGCCGGGGTGACGCTCAACGTCATCATGGAGCTGCGGTCGATCGAGAGCATCAAGCAGATGGTCGCCGAGGGGATCGGGCTCGCGCTCGTGAGCCGGTTCGCCCTGCGCAATGACGAGGGCAGCCCTTGTCGAGATGGGCGGCTGTCGCGCCGGCTCGCGATCGTGCGGCGCAGGGACCGGACGCCGGGAGTCGCGGCGGCGGCGTTCGAACGGTCGCTGATCGACGCGGTGAAGCGGTACCACGCGTCGGACTCCGTGAGCCTAGGAGAGAACTCATGAGCAGGGGTGGGAAACAGACCCGCGGCGGGAAGGTGGCGGGCGTGCTGCTCGCGGTGATCGGCTTCGCGTCGTTCGGGGTGCGGCAGTCGGGGCAGATGGGTGACCTCCCCGGGTGGCTTCCGTTCGCCGAAGTGGCGGCGTTTGGCGCGGTGATCGGGATCTTCACCTTCCTGATCACCCGGTCGCGCCGCAAGCAGCTCCGCGGGCGGGTGAAGCGCACCGTGGTGCGGTGTCCGCTCTGCGGAGAGGATCCCATGGTCGACGACTCGGGTGAGCCGGCGGAGAAGCGGTGCATCGAGTGCGGGCGGATTCTCGGTGCGACGGGGCCCTCGTAACGCCGGTTGGTGCGGTAGGAGGCGAGGTGAGAGTGCGGCACCGCTGGGATCCGTCCCCGGCGGGCTCGCCCCCGCTGCGCGCCGGGGGATGCAGCAGATCCAAAAATGTCTAGCCGGTACGAAGTCACCGTCCGCTAGTCTGAGCGGGCCGGGTCGCGTGCGGTGTAGCCGCGGTCCCTCCCCGCAGAGATGGGAGCCGGCGTCGCGAGGGGCGGCGCGGCTCTTGCAGATGGAGAAGGAGCTTTCGATGTTGAGAACACATGTGTGCACGCTGTCTGGCGTGCTGGTTGCGATTGCCGCGGCGACGGCGAGCGGACAGATCGTCGGCGAGGTTCTGAACCGTGACGCTGTGCAGTTGGCGGGCGACGGGATGGAGGAGCACTTTGGTCTCCCCGCGGACATGCCCCCGCTGGACCAGATCCCTCCGGCGCCGATGCCGATGTTCGACGGCATGCCGGGCTTTGATCCCAACGCGCCCAGCGCGGTGACGATCTTCGACGCGGAGACCGGCCGGGCGACGGTGTTGCCGGCACGCTTCGGTACCCAGCCCTCCGGCGAAGGCGGCATGGTGTACGGCGGCGAAGACGGGGGCGTGGCCGGCTTCCAGGACCGCAGCTTCGGTACGATGATGGACACCACCGAGTCCGCGTTCCCGGCTCGCGTGAACTGCAAGGTGGCGATGCGGTTCACGACGACCACCGGCGGGACGGCCTGGTACGTCTGTTCGGGAACGCTGATCGACGCCGAAACCGTGATGCTCGCGGCTCACTGCATCTACAACCGCGATGCGAACATCAGTGCGTTCGCCGACGAGGTCTTCGTCTTCCCGGGTTGGGACGGCAACGGCGACGTGACGCCCGGCACCTCGAGCGCGGGGGTGATGAACCACTACGGCTACGGTCGCGCGACGCAGTACATCGCCGGTTCCAACTATGTGAACAACGGCGACTGGGACGCCGACATGGCCCACGTGCGCCTCACCCGCGCGGTGGGCATGCTGACGGGCTGGCACGGCTACGCCTGGGGGCAGTCCTGCGGGACCATCCAAGACCGCTCTTACTACAACTACAGCTTCCCGACCGAAGGGTGCGGCACGCCCGGTCTGCACACGGGCACGGACATGAAGTACTGGGACGGCACCATCGACAGTTGCCCGGGCAATCAGATGCAGCTCGATACCACCCCCGGCTGCTTCACGGCGGTCTGGGGCGGCCAGAGCGGTTCTGGTATGTACTACATCAGCAACGGCAACCGCTACAACCACGCGGTCTGCTCGACCTCGAATCGTTCGACGGTCGGCCGTTGGAACAAGCTCTGGGAAACCTACAAGAACGACATGGTCGATTTCATCGCGAACACGCGCACAAGTACGTTCGACCTGCAAGCACTGGACTGCAACTTCGGCCCGCCTTCGATCGCGGCCGGCGAGTCGACCACCACCGCCAACTTCCTCGCGACCAACCCGACCAACGCGGACCCGGGCAACGCCACGTACACCTACCGGATCTACCTGTCGGCCAACCTCGACATCTCGACGTCAGACACCCTGCTCGCGACGCGGAGCTTCACGTGGGACTTCGGGCCGATGAGCAGCGTCCGCGTCAACACCGGCAACGTCATCATTCCTGAGTCGGCCACCACGGGTGCACGCTACATCGGTGTCATCATCGACTCCGCGGAGGACAGCGTCCCGGCGAATAACGACACGGATGAGTGGGACGCCCAGGCGGTGACGATCACCGCCCCGATCCCCGACAACAACGCCTGCTCCCCCGGCTTCAACCTGCCCTTCGAGACGACGGTCGCGGGGTCGAACGTCGGCGCGAGCAACGACGGAACGACGAACTGCGGCGGGACCACCACCAACCACGACGACGTCTGGTACCGCTTCGTCGCCCCGTACGACGGCACCTATATCGTTGAGACGCTCTCCGGCGGCACGCTGGCCGACACCGTGCTTTCCGTCCACTCCGCGTGCCCGGGCACCGCGGCCAACACCATCGTGTGCGACGACGACAGCGGCACGCTGAACCTCTCGCGTCTCACCTTCGATGGCAACGCCGGAACGACCTACCGCGTCCGCGTCGCCGGTTTCAACGGCACCAACGGAAGCTTCAACCTCCGCGTCGACCTCGCGCCCCCGGCGAACGACGCGTGCGCCAGCGCCACGGTCATCGGCCTCGGCACCACGGTCGGCACCAACCGCGCCGCGACCAACGACGGCGACACCAACTGCGGCGGGAGCTCCGCGACCACGGGCAAGGACGTGTGGTACCGCTTCACCCCGACCTGCACGAACCTCTACACCATTGACACCGAAGGAACGACCGACCTCAACGACACGGTGATCTCCGTCCACTCGGCGTGCCCGGCGACGCCCGCGAACACGCTCGCTTGCGACGACGATAGCGGCACGAGCTTCCTCTCCTTCCTCGAGGTTCCGCTCACCGCTGGCACGCCCTACTACATCCGCGTGACCGGTTACGCCGGCAGCGAGGGTGAGTTCGAGCTCAACCTCTCGCAGCTTGTCTCGAACGATGCCTGCGGTCGGCCCGAGCGGGTCCAGACCGATGTCCCGCTGCAGTTCTCCAACTGTGGCGCGACCAGCAGCACCGACAACACCGAGACCAGGTGCGGCTTCACCAACGATGCTGTGGGCCCGGACGTCTGGTTCGTCTGGAACGCGAGCTGCAGCGGAACTGCGACCGCCTCGGTGTGCGGCGCCTCCTTCGACACCACCATGGTGGTCTACAACGGCATCTGCCCCGGCGGTCTCGGCAGCCGGAATCTGGGCTGCAACGACGACCGCTGCGGCGATGATTCCAGCGTGACCTGGACAGTGACCGAGGGGGCCAACTACCTCATCCGCATCGGCGGAGCAACCAACGGCTTGTTCGTCTCCCGTGGCTCGGGCCTCCTGAGGGTGAACTGCGTCTCGCCGTGCATCTGGCAGTCGGATGACTGCTACGCCGACTACAACGACGACGGCGGCATCGACAGCGACGACGTGATCGCCTACTTCCAGGACTGGGACACGAGCGCGAGCTGCGCCGACGTCAACGGCGACGGCGGCGTCGACGGCGACGACGTGATCACGTTCTTCGGTGGTTGGGACGCGGGCGGCGCGGGCATCCCCGGCTGCTGAATGCGTCCACCGAGTTGAGTTCAACCCGCGGCCCGCGCCTCTCCTGGCGCGGGCCGCTTTCGTCTTGACCTGCGCGCTCGCCCAGCGCGCGGAACGGCGAGCGCTTCGGCGAACGCGCGGTCGGATTCAGCGCAGTGTTCTCGCGAGGGTCGCCCCCGCAGGATGCGCGACTTTCCCCTATTCGCAGCCCTGCCACGCGATCGGAGCAGCCACGTGCTCTAGCATGCGCCAGGAAGGGAATGGGCGGCGTGCGACGCGACCCGTCGCGTCGCGGGCCCGTTCGAATCGGGGCTCCCAGTCCCCGCGCGTGCGTTGGTCGCACCTCCACGAGAACCCGCGAGACCCGGCTCGGACCGGTCAAGGCCGTCCCTGAACGCGCCGCATGACCGCAAGATCCTCGGCGCGTTTGTGCTCCACGGTGGCTCCGACGCGGACCTGTCTCCGCGCGACCCACCAGCCCTGCGGGCTCCCGCCGCGACCGAACGTGCGCCGCCGGCCCGCGCCACAAGGAGGCCTCGAATGCTCCGCTCCAACCACCGCACCCTCGCTGCGATCCTCGTCGCCATCGCGGGAACTGCCGCGTGCGCCCAGATTGTCGGGAGTCCGATCAAGGCCCCGCCGTCCGATGGGCTGGGTCAGCCCTCCGCGCCGGAGCGGCACTTCCCCACGGACATGCCCCCGCTCCATCTCATCCCACCGGCGCCCATGCCCGCGTTCGACGGCGTCCCGGGCTTTGACCCCAATGCCCCCAGCAGCGTCACCATCGTGGATGCTGAGGCTGGCACAATCTTCGAACTCCCCGCTCGGTTCTCCCTCCCGCCCTCGGGCCTGGGCGGGTCTACCTTCCCCGGCGCCGACGGAAACGTGATGGACTACTTCGACCGCGGCCTGGGGACCATGGTTGATGTCGACGAATCCACCTTCCCGGCCCGCGCCAACTGCAAGGTCGCGATGCGGTTCACCACCACCACCGGCGGCTCGGCGTGGTACCTCTGCTCGGGCACGATGATCGACGCCGAAACCGTGCTTATCGCGGCCCATTGCGTGTACAACCGCGATGCCAACATCATGGCCTTCGCCACCGAGGTCTTCGTCTTCCCCGGGTGGGACGGCAACGGCAACATCATCCCGGGCAGCCCCGACGCCGGCATCTTCAACCACTACGGCTACGGCCGCGGCACCGTCTTCTCCGCGGGCACCAACTACATCAACAGCGGCGACTGGGACGCCGACATGGCGATGATCCGACTCACCCGCGCCGTCGGCTCCCTGACCGGCTGGTACAGCTACGCGTGGGGCGGCCCCTGCGAGGAGATCCAGACCTTCACCTACCACAACTTCAGCTTCCCCGCAGAGGGCTGCGGCACACCCGGCCTCCACACCGGCAGCGATATGAAGTACTGGTACGGCACCGTCGACAACTGCCCCGGTAACCAGCTCCAGATCGAAACCACCCCGGGCTGCTTCACCGCGCTCTGGGGCGGCCAGAGCGGTTCGGGGCTCTACTTCATCCAGAACGGCAACCGGCACGTCCACGGCGTCGCGTCGACCTCCAACCGCACCACCGTCGGCAACTACTGCAAGATGTGGGTCGGGTTTGCCGACACCGTCGACGACTTTATCGCAGCTTCCCGGGGCGCCGCCTTCGACCTCCAGGCCCTCGACTGCAACTTCGCACCCGCCTCGATCCCCGCCGGCGAAAGCACCACGACGGCCAACTTCCTCGCGGTCAACGCGACCAACGCCGATCCGGGCACGGCCACCTACACCCTGCGCACCTACCTCTCCACCAACAGCGACATCTCCACCGCCGACACCCTGCTCCGGACCGAAACCTTCAACTGGGACTTCGCGCCGATGGGGACGATTCGCGTCACCATGAACAGCACCACCATCCCCGAGAACACTCCGCCGGGCAACTACTTCCTCGGCGTGGTCCTCGACTCCGGGACCGACGCGGACTTCAGCAACAACGACACCGACGAATGGGACGCGGTGCCCATCACCGTGACGATCCCCATCCCCAACAACGACGCCTGCTCGCCGGGCTTCAACCTCCCGTTCGGCACTGCACTCGCGGGGACCAATGCCGCGGCGACGAATGATGGTTCCACGACCTGCGGCGGCACGACGACGACGCACAAGGACGTGTGGTACCGCTTCACGGCCCCGTACACGGGCACGTACATCATCGAGTCGCTCGAGGGCGGGACGCTGCTGGACACGGTGGTCTCCGTGCACTCGGCGTGCCCGGGAACGGCTGCGAATACTGTGGCGTGCGACGATGATTCGGGTGTCGGCAATCTGTCGCGGCTGACGTTCGCCGGCGTTGCGGGCACGACCTACGTCGTCCGCGTCGGCGGGTACAACGGGGCCAGCGGGACGTTCAGCCTCCTCGCGACGCTTGCGCCGCCCGCGAACGATGCGTGTGCCGCGGCGACCACGATCGGGCTCGGAAGCGTGGCGGGCACGAACCGCGCGGCGACCAACGACGGGACCACCAACTGCGGCGACGGGAGCTCGACCTCCGCCAAGGACGTGTGGTACGCCTTCACGCCGACGTGCACGAACTACTACACGTTCGACACCGAGGGTTCGGAACTGGGCGACACCCTGCTCTCCATCCACTCGGGCTGCCCGGGCACCGCGCTGAACACCGTCGCGTGCGACGACGACAGCGGCACGGGGTTCCAGTCCTATCTGCAGACCCAGTTGAATGGCGGGACCACGTACTACATCCGCGTCTCCGGGTACGGCGGCACGACCGGCGATTTCGTGCTCAACGTCGATGACCTCAACTCCAACAACCTCTGCTCGCGCGTTCCGCCCGTGTACACGAACACACCCACGCTCTTCTCGACCTGCAACGCCACGCCGAGCACGACCAACACCGAGGGCTTCTGCCGCTTCGGCACCGACAACACGATCGGGCCGGACATCTGGTTCCGCTACACGGCGCTCTGCGACGGCACCGCGACCGCGGCCGTGTGCGGCTCGTCCTACGACAGCACGATGGTCGTCTACAACAGCGTGTGCCCGGGAACCTTCGGCAGCGTGCGCATCGCGTGCTCCGACAACCGCTGCGGTGACGACGCGAGCATCACCTGGACCGTGACCGAGGGTGCGTCCTACCTCATCCGCATCGGCGGCGCCACCAACGGCTTCACCACCTCGCGGGGCTCGGGCGTTCTGAATGTCACCACCAACTGCACCTGCCCGTGGACCTTCGACGACTGCTACGCCGACTACAACAACGACCAGGGCATCGACGGCGACGACGTCATCGCGTTCTTCGGTGACTGGGACGCCAACATCGGCTGTGCCGACGTGACCCGCGACGGCGGCGTCGACGGCGACGATGTGATCGCGTTCTTCGCAGCATGGGACGCGGGCGGAGTCGGCACCCCCGGCTGCTGAGCGGTCGGCTTGCCGAACCGAGTGACCTCATCAGATCTGCCCCCGCCCCTTGCGGCGGGGGCTTTCGTTTGGGAGTCGCGGGCATGCGAACAAAATCGAAAAAAATCCGAACAAGACTAGACACTGCGAAAGGTATTTGATAGGTTTTCGGTATGATCGCCCGAATTCAATCCTACCTGCTGCACGGGATCGAGGCACTGCCGTGCGAGATCGAGGTCGACTTCGACGAGAAAGCGGTGCCCCGAGAGAACGGCCTGCCGCCTCCGACGATCCTGGTGGGGCTCCCTGATGCGGGGGTGAAGGAGTCGCAGGAGCGCGTCCGCAGCGCGATGTTCAACACGGGCTTCAACTACCCGCAAGGCAGGGTGGTGATCAACCTCGCCCCGGCGGACGTGCGGAAGGAAGGGCCGGTCTACGACTTGGCGATCGCGGTGGGGCTCTTGGTGGTCTCGGGAATCGTCCCAAGCCCCGAGCCGGACTCGCAGCGGCCGCGACGCGTCACCGCGCCCCGGAAGCAGCCGACGTTGAGCGAGGCCGCTCGGTACGCCGGTGGTTCAGAGGATCCTGCCTCGGCGGTGTCCGACGTCTGCGTCGTGGACGCGAATCCGGCGCCTTTGGACTACCGGCGGTACCTGTTCGCGGGAGAGCTCGCGCTGGACGGGCGGCTGCGGCCGATCAAGGGGGTCATCGCGCTGGCGGCAATGGCGCGGGCGCGAGGATTCCAAGGCGTGATCGTGCCCGCGGCGAACGCGGACGAAGCGTCGGTAGTGGAGGGGCTGGACGTGCACGGGGCACGCACGCTCGCGGAAGTGGTCGGATGGCTGACGGGTCGCCTGGCATCGGAGCCGGCCCCCGCGCCGGATGTGCTGGGGCTTTTGCACAACGCGGCACCGGCGGTTGATTTCGGGGACGTGCGGGGACAGGAGGCCGTGAAGCGTGCGATCGTCGTCGCCGCGGCTGGGTCTCACAACTTGCTGATGCTCGGCCCGCCCGGCAGCGGGAAGACGATGATGGCGAAGGCGCTGCCCGGGGTGCTGCCGCCCCTGACTCCGGAAGAGGCCATCGAGATCACGCGGATCTACTCGGCCGCGGGGATGCTGCCGACCGGGCAAGGCTTGATCACCGCGCGGCCGGTGCGTTCGCCGCACCACACGGCCAGCACGGCGTCGATCGTGGGTGGAGGCGCGGTGCCGCGGCCGGGAGAGATCTCGCTCGCGCACCGGGGCGTGCTCTTTCTCGACGAGTTGCCGGAGTTCCCGCGTGATGCGCTCGAGGCGCTGCGGCAGCCGCTGGAGGACCACGTCGTCACGATTGCGCGATCGCACAGCGCCGTGCGCTTCCCGGCGAGCCTGATGCTGATCGCCGCGATGAACCCGACGCCAAAGGGAGA
>JBMOHX010000077.1:0-12758 GCA_049317625.1 Phycisphaerales bacterium | reverse complement strand
CTGGGGCGCCAGCTCGCGGCATCGGGAGCGGTCGGTTCGGGCGAGGAACTGCTGTGGAACGAGTACCTCTCGAGTTTCGCGGAGCGTTCGGGGGGGCGAGATGCCGCTCGGGCGCGGCGTGCCGCGCTGTGGGGGCTGCGCGAGCTGTACTTCCGCGACCCCTGCATCTCGTCGCGTACTCCGGGAGAGAACCGGTGCAACGGGACGGCCGCCGTCGGGCCGGAGTCCATTCTCTGGTGCGGCGTGGACGGCGTGATTCGTGAACTCAGCCCGACCGACCTTTCCGAGCGAGCCGCGTGGCGGTACGCCGTGGGCCACGACCCGCGTCGGCATAGCGTGTACGCCTGCGACGACGGCGAGCATTTCCTGGTGCTGGAGCGCTCCTCGCCGTGGCGGTTGGAACGCTGGGAGGTTCGTGGCCGCAAGAGACTCTCGACCGTTGAAGTTCCCACATCGAACAGAGGGACTGGAATCCGGGCCTCGAACGACGGAAAGCTGCTCGCAGTCGAACGCAGCGATACGGGGTTCGACGTGGTGGACACGGGTACGGGGCGGTTGCTCCGCGTTGCCGACCAGCTGCGCATCGGCGCGGTGTGCTTCGACCAGTCGGTCGGCTTCTGGGTCCAGACCCGCGAGAACGACTTCTACCGCGTGCGGTCGGTGGAGGCAGAGCCTGAACTTGTGCGCCGGCTCGAAACCAGTGTCGGGGACAGGGATCCTCTGCGCACGGGCCACGTTTTCAGCAACCTGACTGTCGATGCGCTCGAGCGGCGGGTGCTCGTCCTCATGGCCAGCCGACCGTGGCTGTTCCCGTTGGAGCACAGCGAGCCGGGCATCGAAGTCCGGGGGCTTCTGGGGCGCAAGGGGGGGTTCTTCTCAGCGGAAGGACGCCTTGTTCTTCCGACGTCCGAACAGCGCGTCTCCGAGATCGATCTCTCGAACGGTCGCGCGCTCCAGGGGTTGGGTGGACACACCGCCGGGCTCATCGGGCTCATGGAAGATCCGGTTCGCCGCACGATCGTTACGACGGACAGCTCGGGAGTCATGAAACTCTGGCCGGGCAGGGTCGGCCCCATGGTCCGCGAGGTCGAGTCGGATCCGCGCGCGGGGCTGATGCCCACCGCGTTCCACCTGCTGGGGCGAGGCCGGATTGCGATGACGAACAACTTGGGAGAGCTCCGCGTGATCGACGCGATCACGGGGACGACCGAGCTCGTGCGCATCGCGCACGGGTACTACGCGTCGGCGGTGTGGGTCGATCCCGATCGGGGCACCGCGTTCACCGCCGGGTACGACGGGTTGCTCCGTCGCTGGGACTATCCCGCGTTCACACTCTCCGCTGAGTCGGCGGTCTCGCCGGAATGGCTGACCTCGCTCGATGTTCACCGAGGGACGCAATCGTGGTGCGTCGGTGATGCTCAAGGCGGGCTGTTCCTCGGAAACGCCGCGGCAACAGCGGCCAAAGGTCACACCAATACCGGCGAGGGCATCCGGGTCACAAAGGTCTGCTGGGACGCGTCGGGGAGCAGGGTCGCCGCGGGGAACGCGGCTGGCTTTGTGACGATCTGGACGCCCGGCTCGTCCAACCCGCTGCAACGGCTCTCGCTCTCGCTCCGTCCTGTCCGTCGCCTCGCCTGGATCGGCGACGCCCGCCTCCTCGTGGGCATTGATGACGGGACACTCTCGCTGGTGGACGTTGAAAAGATGCGGGTGCTTGCCACTGCGGTGGGCCACGGCACAGCGGTGGCCGGCCTGGAGTACTGGCCCCAGGAGGGGGTCGTGATTTCTCTGGAGCGTGCGGGAGGATTGAAAGTCTGGACAGAAGACAACCTCGAACCGCTGGCGAGCTTCCAACTCGCGGAGGAGCCGGTCTGGGAATCCGAGCTCGATGCCGTTGGGGGAGAACTCTTCGCGGTCGGCAGCACGCAGCGGATCGCGCGGTGGCGCATCGCCGAAACCGATGCCCTCATCGCCGGCAACCTCGACTACCACCTGGACGAGTTCCGAAAGTCCAAACCCGGGACCGCAGCTCCCACCCGGCCCCGGATCCTGGAGACGCTGCGGTCGGACGCTCCCCAGCAGGCCGAATCCGCCGACCCGGGGGCGTCATGAGCGGTGTGTTGTCGGAGGTCGCGTGAACGGGTAGGCTTGAGAGCAGGAGCGCCGCCCAACGGTCGGCAGTTGCATGGGACCTGATGAGACAGTTCAGCTCAGCCGATCGGATTGCGACCCCTCCAAAGGGCCATCGCCAGGGGCCCCTGCGCTCGTGTCGGTACCCAAGCGGCTGGGGGCCGTCCATCTCGTCCGTCAGATCGGCCAGGGTGGTATGGGCGTCGTGTGGCTCGGCCGCCACGAGCTTCTCAACCGCGACGTCGCCGTGAAGTTCCTCCTCAACCTTGCTGCGGACGAGGATGACCCCGGATTTGAGGCTCTACTCGAAGGCGCACGAGCCGCGGCGGCGATCCACCACAAGGGCCTCAACGCCGTGCTCAACGCCGATGTGGTGGAGAGGGTTCCGTTCCTCGTGATGGAGTACGTGGAGGGGCCCACGCTCTCGTCGTTGCTCTCCAAGTGCGGTCGCCTGACACCGGCCGTCGCGCGGGTGTTGATCGACGGCCTCTGCGCCGCCGTGGGGGAGCTCCACGACAACGGTGTCGTTCACCGCGACATCAAGCCCAGCAACGTGCTGCTCTCGATGGACGGCAACCCGGTGCTGACCGACTTCGGGCTCGCGTGCTTCAAGGCGGGGGGCGAGCTCAACTTCACGGTGAAGGGCATCGCGGGCACCCCCGTGTACATGGCTCCGGAGATGTGGGAACGCCACGTCTCGCCGCGGAGCGACGTCTACGCGCTCGGCATCGTGCTGTACGAGATGCTGGTGGGAGAACCGCCTTTCGACGGTGACATCGAGCACCTCCAGCGCTGCCACGCGAGCGAGGCGATTCCCGCGGCGATTCTCGCGGAGCTCGATCAGAACATCGCGCAGGTGATCGAGCGTGCGACGACGAAGAACCCAGTGTTTCGCTACAAGTCGGCCCGCCATCTCCAGCGTGCACTCGAGGATGCGTTCGCCTCGATGGACCCCATGCTCGTCGCTCGCGCCCGGGGCCAGACCGACCTCACGCAGACGATTTCACGCCTCACCCGCGGCGGAGCGGAAGCCAAGAACGCCGACGTACGCGACGGCAGCGGTACGTACTACGACCGTCTCGGAACGCTGGCGGACGTGCGGAAGCGGGCGGTCACGGACGACTCCGCTACGCCGCGTCTTGACGACCTTGTGCAGAAGGTCGAGCAGTCGCAGCCGTGCGCGCGGTGCAAGACCGAGCTGAAGGGGCAGCCCGTCACGGGGAGGTGTCCGCAGTGTCTTCTGCTCGTTCGGAGCACTCTCCAGCCGTCGGCTCAGGAGACACCCTCGGGGGGTGGATGGTCGCTTCCGGCATCGAGCGGCGGGATCTCGGGGGGGTTGCAAAGCGCAACCCCGCAAGCACCGGCCCCCAAGCCCGCGCCGCCGACGAGCCCTCAGGAGGCCCCAAAGGGTGTTCTCGCGCACCTCAAGCAACTTTGGCGCGACCTCGTTTCTCGATGATGTCCCAGCCTTCCGAGCGATGCCCCTTGAAACCGGGTCTCGGGCGGCGAACCCTTAGCGCTTGGACCCAGACGCCCCACAGCCTCCTGAGCAGCCTCAACCCGATCCGGCGGCACGCCCTTCTTTCGGCGGCCGCCTCGGGCCCGCGCCCAAACCTCCCCTCGTTCGGCCGCGACGCGTTCGCGGCGGCGTGCGACTGGGCAACTCCGAAGGACTTGCCGCCGCTGGTTGGGCCGCACAGCGTTGGGCGCGGGTTGTCGAACTCGCCGCGGCTGGCGAGCAGGTGAAAGAGGGTCTCGAGTACGCGAAGCTCGGTCAGACCAAGCGGATCGGCTACGTCTCGGGACGGATCGAGGCCTCGGTGCAAGGCCGCGCTCACCGCGCCTACTCGACCATTATCAGGATGACCCCGTTTACGCCGGAGCAGTGGGACAGGGTGGTGGTCGGGCTGACAGAGGGCGCCGTGTACGCCGCCAAACTCCTCGCGGGAGAGATGCCGGCGAATATCGAGGACGTCTTCATTCCGCTTGGGTTGAAGCTCTTCCCGACCGAGACCTCGGATGTCAGCGTGGCCTGTACCTGCACGGAGTACATGGCCGCCGCGACTTCGGGTGCACCTGAGTTCTGGTGCAAGCACGTCTGTTCGATCGCCCATCTCTTCGCGGACAGGCTGTCGGCCGAGCCATTCCTGATGTTCTCGATCCGCGGCGTCGACGGCCCGGACCTGCTCGAGCGGTTGCGTCAGCGGCGTGCGGTGGTGAGCGCTGCGCTCGGGGCGACCCCCGTCTATCCGCAGCGGATCCCGGGGGTTTCCGACATCCCCAACCGCCCCCTCGATGAGGAGATCGAACGCTTCTGGGAGGCGGGGCAGGAGCTACATTCCCTGGATATCCCGGTCGAGGCACCCCCGGTCAGCCACCCATTGCTGCGGCGGCTTGGACCGAGTCCGTTCACCGGAGCCCAGTTTCCATTGGTTGGGCTGCTGGCGAGCTGCTACGAGGTGGTGAGCGCCGACGCTGTTCGAGTAGACGAACCGCCCCGGGCGGATTCTGATGACGAGCTGGGAGACGACCCCGAGGCAGATTTGGAAGCCGATCCGGACGAGGATTGACTCCGGCTTCGGGCACCGTACACTCCCTTTCCCTACTGGAGCCTGCCGTGACGGACACCGGCGAAAGCTGGTCGAGGCGCGGCTGCGGGCGTTCCCATCGCGGCTTGATGGACGTCCAGCTCCGCCCCTAGGCCCTCGTGCAACGAGGAAAACGGGGCAGTTCGTGCCGCGGCCCCCGTTTCGGTATCGGGCGATGTGCCTGGTTCGGCGGTCCGCTGGGAGTGGTCCGCAGAAACAGTGCCTCGGCGTCGCCGGGTCACGAAACGATGGAGGCCTTTGGCTCGGCCGCAACGCCTGTCACAACGGGCGATCACCTTGGTCGATGGTGTAATTGGCAGCACAGCAGATTTTGGTTCTGTTAGTCTTGGTTCGAGTCCAAGTCGACCAGTTTGCGTGGTCGCGCAGGGCCACGGGCACACGGGTGCCACACCACGGTGAGCGACGGGTCATGTGACGAACTCATGGGTACTGGTCCCTCCGCGATCATCCTCGCTGCTGGCAAGGGCACCCGCATGCGCTCGGACCTTCCGAAGGTCCTCTTCGAGGTGGGCGGCCGCCCGATGGTGTGCGCGGTGATCGATGCCTGCCGCGCCGCCGGGTGTTCGGACATCGTGGCGGTGGTGGGGTACAAGCAAGAGCTCGTCCGTGCCGCGCTGGCCGGGTACGAGGGCATCCGCTTCGCGGAGCAGCTCGAGCAGATGGGAACCGGCCACGCGGTGCAGTGCGCCGCCTCGTGTTTCGCGGGCCGCTCGGGTGAGACCTTTGTGCTTTGCGGGGATGGCCCGCTGATCCGTTCGGCGACACTGGGTGTGGTCCTCGATCGGCATCGCTCGTCTCACGCCGCGGCGACGCTCGCGACGAGCGTGATCGACGATCCGATGGGCTACGGACGGATCGCGCGTGACGCCGAGGGTCGATTCCGTGCGATCGTCGAGCAGAAGGTGTGCACCCCGGAGCAGCTCAAGATCCGCGAGGTCAACCCGAGTTACTACTGTTTCGACATTGCTTCACTCTTCGATGCGCTGACCAAGGTGACCCGCAACCCGGTCAGCGGCGAGTACTACCTCACCGATATCCCCGAGTTGCTGCTCAACGCCGGTCGGAAGGTCGAGGTGATCGAGGCCGTTCCGCCGGAGGATGTTCTGTCGATCAACACGCCGGAGGACCTGGCCCGTGTCGATTCTCTCTTCAAGAACCGGGCCCTCGAGAGCGGGGGCGGGGTTTCATCCCGCGGTCGGTCAGCCACGGGAGGAGGGTGATCACATGGATGGCAGTCCTACCTACGGTCTGAAGGTGTTCTCCGGTCGGCATTCGAGGGTGCTCGCGGAGCGGGTGTGTCATCACCTGGGGCTGCCGATGGGCCTGGCGAACACCGTCAGCTTCCCCGACGGCGAGATCATCGTGAAGCTCGACGAGGACGTCCGCGGCCGCGACTGCTTCATCATCCTCTCGACCAGCGAGCCGGTGAATGACAACCTGATGGAACTGTTGATCTTCTTGGACTGCCTTCGGCGCGCGAGCGCGGCACGGGTCACGGTGGTCACGCCGTATTTCGGGTACGGCCGTCAGGACCGCAAGGACGAAGGCCGTGTGCCGATCACCGCGAAGCTGGTGGCGAACATCATCACCGCCGCGGGCGCGGACCGCGTGCTGGCGATCGATCTGCACGCGGCGCAGATCCAGGGCTTCTTCGATCTCCCCGTCGACCACCTCTCCGCGACCCCGGTGTTCGTCGACTACTTCACGACGATCCGCGAGCAGCTCGGTCAGCTCTGCCTCGTGAGCCCCGACGTGGGCAACGTGAAGGTGGCGGAGGCGATGGCGAACCTGCTGGGCGGCGAGCTCGCGATCATCAACAAGCGCCGCATCTCGGGCTCGAAGGTCTCGACGACCAACCTGATCGGCTCGGTCGAGGGCCGCACCGTGCTGATGTTCGACGACATGATCTCGACCGCGGGCACCGTGTGCGAGGCGGCGAAGCTCGTGCGTGAGCGCGGCGCGGTCGACGTGATCGCCGCGGCGACGCACCCGGTGCTCGTGGGCCCCGCGATCGAGCGGCTCGCGGCGAGCGGCATCAGCAAGGTCGTCGTCACCGACACCATCCCGCTCCACGCGGGGTGCGAGGCCATCAGCAACAAGCTCGTCCAGCTCAGCGTCGGCACGCTGCTGGGCGAAGCCATCCGCCGGATCCACAACAACCAGTCCATCAGCGCCCTCTTCCAGAAGACCGCGGGCGCCAAGCGATAGTCGCAACGGTCTCTTTCAGAGTTTCGAGTCTCCCCGTCCCGAAGATTGGAGTTCGCCATGCACGAGAAATCACCCGTCCTGAAGGCCAAGTCGCGCGAGAAGCTTGGTAGCCGCTACAGCCAGCGCGTCCGCGCCGCCGGCGGCCTGCCCGCCGTTGTTTACGGCCACGGCGAGGCCCCGCTGCCGATCACCCTCGACGCCAAGGAAGCCATCACCTATATGGAGAAGGGCGAGAAGGTCTTCCGCCTCGACCTGCCCGGCGCCAAGACCGCCGACGAGGGCCAGATCGTTCTGCTCCGCGACCTGCAGTTCGACTACCTCGGCACGAACATCGTTCACGCCGACTTCGCCCGCGTCGATCTGAACGAGCGTGTCCACACCCGCGTGCCGATTCACCTCATCGGCGAGGCGATCGGTCTCAAGCAGGCCGGCGCGATCCTCATCCACCCGGTCAGCGAAATCGAGATCGAGTGCTTGGTGCTCGAGATCCCCGACTTCATCGAGGTTCGCGTCGACGACCTCGACGTCGGCCACGGCATCACCGCGGGCCAGGTGACGCTCCCCAACGAGAACATGAAGCTCATCACCGACTCGCACGGCATGGTTGCCCAGATCGTCGTCCAGGCCGAGGTCGTCTCCGCCGAGGCCACGACCGCCGCGGCCGGCTCCGCCGAGCCCGAAGTGCTCACCGCCAAGAAGCCCGAGGACGGCAAGGCCGCCCCTGCCGGCAAGGACGCCAAGGCCGCGCCCGCTGGCAAGGATGCCAAGGCCGCTCCCGGCAAGGACGCCAAGCCCGCCGCGAAGAAGTAACCAGTTTCTTAGCACGCAAGTCACATGAAGATCATCGTCGGGCTCGGCAATCCGGAAGGTCGATACGCCAAGACGCGGCACAACGCCGGGTTCATGGTGGTCGACCGCCTCCTGAGCCGCCACGCCCCGCGAGAAGTCCTCAAGGCCCGTTTCAACGCCGCGACCGCCGAGACCTCCATCGGCGGCGAGCGCTGCCTGCTCATGAAGCCCACCACCTACATGAACCGCTCCGGACTCGCCGTCGGCGAAGCCGTTCGGTTCTTCAAGGTGGACTTCAAGGCCGACCTGCTCGTCGTCGTCGACGAGCTCTACATCCCCACCGGGAAGATCCGCATCAACCCCAAGGGCGGCGCTGGCGGTCACAACGGGCTTGCGCACATCCAGCAGTCCCTCGGTTCCGACGAGTACCCGCGGCTGCGCGTGGGCGTCGGTCTCCAGCCCGACGGCGGTAAGCCGTCGTTCATGGATCAGTCCGACTTCGTCCTGGGTCAGTTCGCCCAGGACGAAGAACCCCTGCTTGCCCCGGCGCTCGACCGTGCCGCGGCCGCCTCGGAGTCTTTCGTCACCAAGGGGCTCGCGGGCGCGATGAACGCGTTCAACGGCCCCGAAGGTGGTTCCACCAAGTCACGTCCCGATCCTCAGAAGAAAGAAAGCACCGGCCCGGGTCGACCGCCTCAACGCGGCGACCAGGGGCCCCAGCCAGCCGCGTGAGCGCGGAGCTTCGGGGTCTACCCGGGTCAGGAAAGGAAGAAGTTATGGCAGTCAAGCGCACTTACACGTACGAAGCAATGTTCCTGCTCAGCCAGGCCGTCGCTGCTGATTTCAGCGGCGCCATCACCCACATCCGCGAGGTCATCGCCCGCGGCCACGGCACCATCCTCGCCATGAAGAAGTGGGACGAGCGCCGCCTCGCCTACGAGATCGCCAGCCAGAAGCGCGGCGTCTACATCCTCGCCTACTTCACCGCCCCCGGCCCCGATATCGCGCACATCGAACGCGATTGCAACCTCTCCGAGAAGATCCTCCGCGCCATGATCCTCCGCTGCGATCACATGACGCCGGAGGAAATCGCCGGCCACGACGCCCAGAAGGAACTCGAGATCGAGGCCAAGATGCGGGCCGAGCGCCCGGCCACTGCTCCCGTCGCTGCAGCGCCGGCCGCCGAGCCCGAGCAGTCCGAAGAGCCCGGCTAAGCACCGCACCCATCGCTCGTACCCAGCCGTCCCGTGTACGGGGCGGCTGCTTTGCTTTTGAGGACTGCTACTCCGGCCCGCTCGCGAACACGATCAGCCGGTGGCTTTGCGCTCGCACGCCCAACTGCATGCAGATCGCGTCGCGGATCGCTGTGAGCTGCGGGACATGAACCGGGATGACCTGGTTGTTGTCCAGGCGGATGACCAGGTCCTTCGAGGCCCCGTACGCCATTTGGAAGACCGCCTGCTCCTGCGCCAGCGGCACCCGCTGGATTACCCCCGCGTCCTCCAGCAGCTTCACTGTTCGGTACACTGTCGCTTTGCTCGCTCGGATCCCGCCTTCACGCAGGTCCCTGACCAGCCGATCCGCGTCAAAAAGTCCGTCGTACCCCATGATCGCGTCGAGGATCCGAGCACGCTCGGGGGTGTACTTCAGACCCTCAGCCTTCAGCGCCCTGCGGAACACCGCGCACAGCGGCTCGACGATCTGGATCGGCGCATCGTCGAGCGGTTGGGTTCCTTCGCTGGCTTCGGCCATGCTGTATCCTACGGGCCGCCCGCCCATGAATCGCACACCCGCCGAGCAATCACGCCCCATCTCCCGCTACGCACCCCTTGCGGCGATCGCGGCGGTGGGGGTGGTCACGGCCGTGGTGCTGATGGCGGGACGGTGGAGTGAAGCCGATCCCCGCGAGGTCTTCGCCGGTTGCCTTTCGAGCTGGCTCACCGCGGGTTGGCCGGCCGCGGCGTACATGGCCTCTGCCCTAGGGCTGGGCCGGTTGCTGCGGCCCTGCCTCGGCGGGGCGACGTGGGGCCGCGCTGTCGAACCCGTTCTGGGTCTGGCGCTCACGCTGTTTCTTACCAACCTTGCCGCGAGCGTCGGGGTGTTCTCGAAGGGAATTGGCCCGGCGGCGGCTTGGGTGGTCCTGATCCCCGGCCTCGCGGGCGGCGCGATGTCGGTGGTCGAACGTTGGCGCGGCGGGCACTCGCGGTCTCCGTGGCGACTGCTCGCGTACGCGCCGGTGGGCTTCATGCTCGCCGCGGCGTGCTCGCCCCCAGGTTGGCTCTTCGGGTCCGAGGGTGGCGGGTACGACTCGCTGTCCTACCACCTTCAGCTCCCGCGCGAGTGGATGGCGGCGGGCAGGCTCGGACCGCTCGAGCACAACGTGTTTTCATGGTTCCCGAGTTTCGTCGAGGGCGCGTTCATGCACCTGGGGGAGTTGGCCGGCCCTCCGCGCACTCCCGACGCGGCGAGTGCTGTCGGCCTTACCTCCGAAGGCGGGTGGAGACTGCTCTCCTGCCAGATGCTGCACACGCTGATGACGATCCAGTGCGCGGTGGTCCTCGGCACCCTTGTGCGAACCATCGGAGCGAAGGTCGGTGCCGATGGAGCGCGGGTGGAATGGGCCGCCGCCGCGGCGAGGCTGGCGTTTCTTCTCACACCTTGGACGATCGTCGTGGGCTCTCTCTCGTACAACGAGATGCCGATGCTCACGTTCCTCGGCGCGGGGCTGGTTGTGGTGCTCGAGAGTGGCACGGAGCGCAGGGTGGCGCTGGGGTGCGTGCTGGGGCTTCTCGTCGCGGGGGCAGTGGGGGCAAAGCCGACGGCGGTGCTCTTTGTCGGCGTGCCGCTTGGCGCCGCGTGCGCGATGCGGTTCTCGGTGCGGTCGTGGCCGGTCGTTGCCGGGGCGACGGTCGTGGTGTGCGTGGCGGTGCTCGCGCCGTGGCTGGTGCGGAACGCGATGGCCGGGCCGAACCCCATCTTCCCGCTCGGGATGCACTTCCTTGGGCAGAACCACTGGTCGTCCGAGCAAGCCGATCGGTTTACTCGCGCGGTTTCCTTCGGTGGTGGGGTTGTGGACCGCGTGAAACTCGCGGTGATGGAAGATGCAACAGACCCCGCTGGTCCGCGCCACCGCGGCTTTCTTCACCCGCAGTGGGCCTTGCTCTGGTTGCTGCTCCCGATGGCGTTGCCGTGCGTGTGGTCCAAGCGGGCGAGAGCCGTCGGCGCGGTGCTCGCGGCGTGTTTGCTGGTACAAGTCGGGGCGTGGCTTTTCGCGACGCACATTCAAGCCAGGTTCTTGCTGCCCTGCGTGCCCGTGTTGCTCGCGATGGTCTCGCTGGCGATATTCGAGGTGCCGCGCTTCGGCGTGAAGTGTTGCGCCGCGATGGTCGTCGCGCTCTCGCTCCGCGGCCTGCTCACGCTCGGGTGGTACGCGTCCGAGCGCGGCGGCGCGCCGAACCAGTGGGTGGAGATCGGCCCGGGGTTCTTTACCGGCGAAGTGCAAGCGGGGATCGCGAAGACGATGACTTCCGCCGAGGACCGTCGCAAGCTGATGGACAACCTTCCTCCCGCGGCCCTTTCCAATCTGCTGAAGGTCGGCAAGGTCTATCTGCTCGGAGATGCGACACCGCTCTTCTGGAACAACGCGGTGTACAACACGACGTGGGATCGCTGGCCATTCGCCGAGGCGGTTGCCAAGGGCCCAGATGACCCGTGGGCGTGGAACGCGACGATCCGGGCGAAGGGAGTCACGCACGTCTTCGTGAGTCAGTCGGAACTCGAGCGGCTCGGACGATCCGGGCTCATCGACCCCGCTGTGACGCCCGAGCGTGTGCGGCGCTGGCTCACGACCTGCGGCGAACCCGTGAAGGCCTGGCCGGAAGCGGGTTGTTCGCTGATCCGGCTGCGCGAGGGGCCGGCGCAATGAACCCGCACGCACCGGGACAACCCAGCGAAGGCACGCCATCCGCCAAGCGGGGCATGTCCGCCGCGAAGGTCGCGGTTCAGATTGTCGGCGCGGTGGCGAGCATCGCGCTCCTTGCGTGGTGCATACGGATAGCGCTGCGCGACGACAACCGCGCGGCGCTCGAGCGTGTGCTCGCGGGCGACCCGTGGCTCATGCTCTCGATGCTCGCTCTGTGTGCGCTGAGCCTGCTCGCGAACGGCACGCTGTTCGTGTTGACGATCAGCCCGGTGCGACGCGTCCACTGGCTCTCGTGCTGCGCGACGAATGCCGCCGCGACGTTTCTCAACAACTTTCCGTTCAAGCTCAGCCTGGCGACGCGGTTCCTCGTCCACATGCGCCGCGACGGCATTCCCCTGCTGATGGTTGCCTCGTGGATCGGCGCGACGGCTGTGGTGATCCTCGCGGTGCTCGCCGCGCCGCTCGCGGCGACGGTGTGGCGCGGCAAGGTCGACGGGTGGTGGTGGGGGGCCACCGGCGCGGGGCTGGTCGTTGGTTACGTCTTGATCGTCGGCGTCGCGGGGCTGTTCGCCGGTGAACGAGGACGGGGGAGAATCGAGTCGATCGCGGCGCGGCTCCGCATTCCCCTTCTGCCCCGGCTGCTCCGCACGAACGCCTATGCACGCATGCACACGGGCCTCGACATGCTCGCGGGTCGCCGGGCCGTCGGCGCAGGGTTTGCGATGCGGATCCTCGACACCGCGTTCATCGCGGGACGCTTCGCCGTGGCCGCCAAGCTCGCGGGGGTGGTCGCATCACCGGGCTCGATCGTGCTCGCGGCCACCACCTACTTCTTCATCGGCGCGGTGACTCCGTCGGGCGCGCTCGGCGCCCGCGATGGAGGCACACTGGGCGCGCTCAAGTTCCTTCCCATCGCGGGAGTGATCGGCGACGACTTCGCGGTCGTCATCTTGACCGTCACGGCGTCGGAGTTCATCGTGAACCTCTGCGCGGCGTCGGCGTCTGCGCTGTACCTGCGCTTCTCGAAGGCGCGGCCGGCGCGTGAAGTCACTGTTGTCATCCGGTGACTTGCTGTGAGGCCACTCGCCGCGTGGTCACGG
>JBMOHX010000076.1:0-12856 GCA_049317625.1 Phycisphaerales bacterium | reverse complement strand
CCCGTGTACTCCCGCCTGGTCGAGGGCATGGTGGGGTTCTTCGAGGGCCGCGCCGCCCCGGTGGACCTCCGCGACATCGTCGAAAACGTCGCGGTCATGGAAGCGGGCAACCGCTCGATCGAGAAGTCGGGCGAGTGGATCGAAATCCCGGTCATCGAGTGATCCCCCCTCAATCCCGGCCGGGGCCCCCGGGGAGTTCCCGCACCGATCCGGGGCTTTTACCAGTTGCATTCCTGTTCAGTTTCGGCGAAACTGGGCCCTGTCGGCTAGTTATATAACGCCGACGGGAGACAGACTGGAATGCATCGCGGGCCGCACATCCTGTGCCTCTTCCTCGCCGCCATCGCCGCGGCTGGGGAGCCGCCGATCACCTTGAGCCAGTTGTCACGCAAGACCGCCGACGGGCCGGTTGAGGTGTTTGTCGCGCAGGTCAACCTCGCGGATCCTCTGATCGAAGTCGTTGTCACCGAGCCGCTCCCGGGCACGCTCGCGGCCGATGGCGACGGCACGACGACGCACGAAGCGGTGCTGACGCCGACCGATCAGTGGGCGAAGGACAACAAGCTCGAGCTCGCCGTGAATGCGAACTTCTTCGGTCGCTTGGGCAAAGATCCCGAGGCAGACATCATCGGCCTGAGCATCAGCGACGGCAGGGTGATCTCGCCGTTGCGTTCGTTCGAGAAGAACGCGGACCCCGCGTTGGTCTTCGCGAAGGACAACACCGCCCGGATCGCGTGCATCGATGAGGCGCAACTCCCGGGCGCTTGGGACGCGGTCGCGGGCGTGGGTGCCAGCGAGAAGACCCCGCGTCTCGGCGGGCTGTTGGTTCAAGACGGCAAGAACCTCGGCGAGAAAGCCCGCGTGGAGCCCATGGTGCGACACCCGCGAACGGGCGCGGGTGTGAGCGCCGACGGCCGGACTTTGTGGCTGGTGGTCGTCGACGGCCGGCAGGCGGGGTACTCGGTGGGGATGACCCTGCCGGAGCTGGCGGATCTGTTGATCGAGCTGGGCGCGGACGACGCCGTGGCCCTCGACGGCGGAGGCTCCTCCGCGTTTGTCGCGAAAAAGAACGAGAGTGAGTGGATCACCAACAAGCCCAGCGACGGGAAGTTCCGTCCCGTTGCCAACAGCCTCGGCTTCCGTCTGAGGGAGCCAGAGAAACAGGATTCATCCCCCGCGGCCTCGTCGGACGCGGTGGTGAAGTGAGTGTGGACCAGCTGCCCTTGACCTTGGAGAGAGTCGGGACGGCCAAGCAGTAGGAGAGACAGAGATGAACAGAGTTGTATTTGCAGCGGCCCTCACGGCCGGCCTCGCGGGCACCGCGTTCGGTGCCGACATCGAGTTGACGCTCCTGCGTCAGCTCAACGTTTCGGGCGCGGTCGCCTCCACCAACCCGGAGCGGATCGGCTCGAACGTCTCCGCGGTGGCGTGGAACGGCTCGAAGCTCTACATCGGTGGCTTCAACCAGTCCGGCGCAGCGATCTCCACGGGCATCGCGGAGATCTCCGATCCCCTCGGCGCCGCGACCATCGGCCCCCGCTTCGGCGGCCTGAGCACCCCGAATCTCCGCGGCTTCAGCGGCCTGGCGATCCAGGGCAACCGCCTCGCCGCGGGTTGTGATACCGGTGCCGCGGTCGCGGGCGGGTACGCGACGTTCGACACCGGCTCGAACGCTTCGGTCGCCTCCAAGAACCTGCGCGGGTTCACGGGCCCGGCGTTCGACCCCGGCTTCGCGGGTTCGGCTCCGTCGGCCGGCAACGTGGCCTTCTCCGGCACGGGCTCTGGCCGTCGCGGTGTGTTCAACACCGACACCGGTGCCGACATCTACGCCCTTGGCGCGGGGATGATCTGGAACAGCAACCCGGCCGGCGCATCTCCGGCTCCCGGCACCAACAACCGTGACCTGGCGTTCGATCCCACCAGCGGCGACATCTACGGCCGCAGCGCCAACGCGATCATCAAGGGCGTCCGCAGCGGCGACAACTCGATCTCCAACGCCGGCGGCACGGCGATCTTCGTCAACTACGGCGCGGGCGGTCAGGGCACCGCGGCCAACACGAACCAGCAGAACCTGGCGTTCATGGACCTCGGCTCCTTCGGCCGGTTCCTCGTGTTCAACGACCGCCCCACGAGCGTCAGCGCGGGCTTTACCAGCGCCGTCAAGGTGATCGACACCAACGGCGTTGCGCAGACCGTGGGCTTCAACGGTTTCAACGTCACCAGCAGCACCTCGGCCTTTGACTTCTCCTTCGACGCGGCCTCGCGCACGCTGGCCGTCTCCGACTTCTCCAACAGCAACGTCTACATCTTCAGCGTCGTCCCCGCCCCCTCCGCTCTCGCCCTGATGGGCCTGGGTGGTCTGGTGGCCGGCCGCCGCCGCCGCTGAACATCCCCCTCTACTCCGATCGCCCCTTCGCGGGGCGATCGGGGATTTTCTGATGATCCCCGAACTCAAGAGCATCTCGCCCGAGCCGGGCCGCCCGCTTTATCTCACGGTGAGCGAGGCGGTACGTGAGGCTATCGACACGGGGAAGATCACCGCGGGCGAGCGACTGCCCTCCACCAAGGCGCTCAGCGCCCATATGAGCGTGTCGCTCGTGACCGTGCACCGCGCGATGCAGGAACTCGTCAACGACGGCGTGCTCAAACGCGGCCAGGGCAAAGGGACTTGCGTCCACGAGCAGTACGGCCGCGCGAGCCGGCCGGGGCACGGGTGCCGGTTCGGGCTCGTGTTCCACGCGGAGAGTTCGCTCGCCGACTCCTACCACAGCCAGATCCTCGAAGGCGTGCGGCAGGGTGCGGACGACCTGGGTGCCGACCTGGTCCTGCTCCGGTACGGCGAGGACTGGCGCAATGAGTGCCGCGGGTACATTTTCGTGAACCCCTTCGAAGGCCAGTTCTCGCTCAAGCCCGACGCTGGACGGAAGGTCGCGACCGAATCGAACAAGCCGGTGATGGTCGTCGGCGCGACGTACAGCCAGCCGGACATTCACTGCATCGACACCGACAACGTGTCGATCGGTCGCCTCGCCGTCGAACACCTACTGGCGCTCGGCCACCGCCGGATCGGGTTCGTCGGCGGAGCCGGACGCGTCAGCAACGACCGCGACCGCTGGACCGGGTTCTGCGCAAAGATGATCGAAAGCGGTCTCACGCCGGACCCTTCGCTCATCCTGCGCGAAGAGGGGTGGCGCGTCGGCGAGACGCACATGCCACGCCTCCGCGAGATCCTGAGCGTGAACCGGCCAACGGCGATCTTCGCCGCGGGGTACTACTTCGCGCTCGATGTGTTCGCGGCGGCCGAGTCGTGCGGGCTGGATATCCCCGGCTCGGTCTCGGTCATCGGCGTGGACGACCCGCCCTCGGCCTCGCATCTTTCGCCTCCTCTCACGACGTTCCGTCAACCGCTCCTCCAGCTGGGGCGTATGGCCGTGAACGAGCTTTTCGAGATCACCGTGGACGGCACGGCCCCTGGCCGCCGCTCCCTCGTCGACGCATCCATCATCGAACGCGCTTCCTCGGCGCCGCCCTCGCGGTGAAGCCCCGCCGTCGCGACTCTCCGGAGAACCCAGATGAAACGATCCACCATCCGCTCGGCCTTCACGCTCATCGAGCTGCTCGTGGTCATCGCGATCATCGCGTTGCTCATCGGGCTGCTCCTGCCCGCGCTGGGCAAGGCCAGGGACAGCGGCCGGCAGATCAAGTGCCAGAACGCCACGCGCCAGATCGCGATGGCACTCACCGTCTACGCGAACGACTTCAAGGGCAAGTTCTCACCGAACCTCATGCAGGGCGGCGGGCAACTCGCGGAGTACTGGTTCGACGAGGTGCGGCTCGGGCCCTACCTTCCGCAGGTGGACCCGGCCGATCAGCCCGTCAGCGGGTACCAGACCCTGGGCGGGGGCATCCTCGTGTGCCCCAACCACGTCGACGGCTCTCGTTCGTACACCATGAACGTGTGGGCCTCCTCGGCGATCGGCACCGTCACAGCCCCTGTCCGGCCGGGGGCTAGTCCCTCGGCACTCGGAAAGGGATTCGATGTCAACGCGGAGTTCGCCGATCGGCTGATGCTGATCGGAGAGTCGTGGGCGACCTTCCGCGGCGTCACCGACCAGGCACGCTGGTACACCCAGTCCACGATGGGCAGTTTCGGCACGCCCGCCGAACGCTTCGGCGCCGGCAACGGCATCAACGACGCCTCTCTCAACGCCGGGTTCGATCGCCCCGCCGAGTACGGGTCTGACTTCGCCTCGCAGCCCAAGTCGTACCTCCCCTACTACCGGCACCCCAAGCGCAAGGACCAGCCCTTCGCGATCCGTGGCGGCGCCAACATGGGGTTCCTCGACGGCCACGCCGCGCCCCAGGATCCAACGAATCTGTTCAAGCAGGTCGGATCGGTGTGGCGCTCGACCAAGAATGTCATGTGGTCGCCCAAAGACACGGAGATCGATCCTCAGTGAATCTCGGCCCCGCGCTCACCAGACGCGAGGTCGTTTCCTGGGGTCTGGCCGCGTGCGCGGCGGGGCTGGCCGGGTGCGGCGGTCCGGACTCGGGCCATCCGTCGCTGACGTTGTGGACGCTCGCGCTCTCTCCTTACTTCGACGACTTCATTCGCGGGCAAATCAGCGCCTTCGAATACCTCCACCCCGGGCTCACCGTGCGCTGGGTCGACATCCCGTACGACGCGCTGGAACGCAAGCTCGTCACCGCCGCCGCCGCGGGCCGCGCGCCGGATGTCGTCAACACGCCCGATCTCTCCTTCGCCCGATTCGCGCGGGCCGGCGCGTTCGCGGACCTCACGCCGCTGCTCTCCGAACAGGAACGCGGCCGGTACCTGCGCGGAGCGATCGCGATGTGCTCCATCGGCGGCTCGCTGCTCGGGCTCCCTTGGTATGTCAACCCTCAGTCGCTCATCGTCAACACCGAGCTGCTCGCGCGGGGAGGCTTGAGCGAATCGACACTCCCCCGAACCTGGCGAGCGATGCTGGCCGCGGCCCCGGAGTTCAAGGCCCGCACCGATGCCTTTCTCTTCTCGCAGCCGCTCGGCGAGGAATCTCAACTCCCGATCATGCTGCTCGCCGAGGGCCTTCCCATCGTGACAGATCGCGGCGGGCGCCTGCGGGCCGGGTTGCTCGACCCCGCGGTGCTCGAGTACCTCGCGCTCTGGCAGGTCGCCTTCGCCAGCGGGTCCCTCCCGCGGGACGCCGCGACCAGAGGGCACGCCCACCTCGCCGATCTCTACCAGAACTCACGTCTTGCCGCGATCAACACCGGTCCGAACTTCGTCAAGCGCATCCGAGATGTCGCGCCCGCGGTGTACGCCGCCACGCGCGTGCTGCCCGGCGCGGTCGGTGCCCTGGGTCGCGTGCACATGCCGGTCATGGCGATGAGCGTGCTCGCTTCGAGCCCGCGCCCGGGCCCGGCCGCCGAACTCGCGGCGTTCCTGACCGGCCCCGAGAGCCAGCTGCTGCTCTGCCGCGAAGCGGCCGTGATGCCCAGCACCGAAGCCACGCTCGACGATCCCTTTTTCACAACGCCCCCACGCGACACACTGGAGAGCGCCCGCACGGTCGCCGCGGCGACCGTGCGAGACGCGGTCGCCTTCACTCCCGCGCTTGGGTGCTGGCCCGCGATGCGGCGCTCCTTTGAGGAGCGCTTCAAGGCGGTGCTGCTCGAAGGCGTGCCCCTCGAACGAGCGATGGAGGCCGCGTCGCGAGAGTGGGACGGGCTCCTCGCCGACGAAGCGGGCGCAACCCTCGCCGCGATGCCGCGGGTCACCGGAGGTGGCGAGTGAACCGCCGGCGCAGCGCTCTCACGCCCTGGCTCTACATCGCGCCCGCCGGTGCGGTGCTCGGCGTCTTTGCGCTGGGTGCCGCCCTTCAGGTCGTGTACTTCTCGTGCACCCGGTACAACGCGTTCGGCCCGGCCCGTTTCGCGGGGATCTCGAACTACGCACGCGTCCTCGGCTCCGAACGGTTCTGGTCGTGCCTGCTGAACAGCATCACCTACCTCGCGGTTACGCCCGCGGTCATCGCGCTCAGCCTCGCCGCGGCGATCGTGATCGACTCCCGTCTCCGCGGGATGGCGTACCTCCGCATCGCCCTCTTCCTCCCGGTGGTCACGCCCGGGATCGTGGCCGCCCTCGCGTGGCGCGTCCTGCTCGACGAGGAGTCCGGCCTGATCAACCGCTCGCTCGGCACGCTGGGACTCCCCGCGGTCGCGTGGCTTACCGAGCACCCGTTCACGCTGATCTCCGCGATGATGGTGACGCTGTGGAAGGGCTTCGGGTTCTACATGATGATCTTCCTCGCGGGCCTCGCGGGGGTGCCCGCGTCACTGCGCGAGGCGGCCGCGATGGACGGGGCCGGGCCGGTGCGCACCTTCGCCTCCGTCACCCTCCCGTCGCTACGCCCCTCGATCGCGCTGGTGGCGGTGGTCTCCTCGATCTCCGCGCTCAAGGTCTTCGAAGAGGTTTTCGTCACACTCCGGGGCGTTCCGACGACCAACCTCACCATGGTCCCGCTCATCTACCGCGTGGCCTTTGAAGAGGGCGAGTACGGCATGGCCTCGGCGATGGGGCTGCTCCTCTTCCTCGTCGTGCTCGCCTTCAGCCTCGTAAACCTGCGGCTCGGAAGGAGCACCGCTTGAAGCGCAAGCCGCGGTGGATCTCCATAGCCGGGTACGGCGCGGGGCTGCTCCTCACCGTCGCGGCGGTCGGGCCGGCACTCTGGCTGCTGCTGATCGCGTTGCAACCCGCCGGCGCCGACATGACGACCCTCTCCGGCGCGGTCGCGCCGTTGGTGCGGGGCCGGGGCACGCTGGAGCACTTCGCCACCGCGTGGACATCCGGAGGCCTCGCCACCCCGCTGCTCAACAGCGTGCTGGTCACCACCGCCCGGGCCGCCGCCAATGTGGTGCTCGCCGCGCTCGCCGCGTACCCGCTCGCGCGCATGCGGTTCCGAGGCCGTCACACCGTCTTCGTGCTGATTCTCGCCACGATGATGATCCCCGAGCAGGTGCTCCTGACGCCCATGTTCCGCACCGTCGTGGGGCTTGGGATGTACGACACGCTCATCGCGGCGGTCATCCCGTTCTCCGTCTCCGCATTCGGGGTGTACCTGTGCAAACAGGCCTTCGAAGCGGTGCCGAACGAACTCTGCGAGGCCGCGGAGATCGACGGCGCGGGGCACTGGCGCACGTTCGTCCACGTCATGCTCCCGCTCGCCGCCCCGACGCTCTCGACACTCGCGCTTTTCAGCTTCCTCGGCGCCTGGAGCGAGCTGCTCTGGCCGTTGATCGTACTGGAAAGCCGCGACCATCAGACACTTCCGGTCGCCGTGAACGCGCTGCTCGGTCAGTTCTCGACCAACTTGCGGGCCGCGTACGCTGCGGCGGTGATGACGCTCCTTCCGGTCATCGCGGTGCTCCTCGCGTGCCAACGATTCCTCCGCGCCGAGATGTTCGCCGGTGCCGTGAAAGGGTGAAACGTGAGCGAAGAACTCTCGACGCAGGTTCTGATCATCGGTGGCGGCACAGGGGGCGTGGCAGCGGCGCTGGCGTGCGGATCGCGCGGGATCTCCTGCATCGTCACCGAGCCCACGCCGTGGATCGGAGGGCAGCTCACGTCTCAGGCGGTGCCGCCCGACGAGAACCAGTGGGTCGAGACCTTCGGCGCGACGCGCCGGTACCAACGCTTCCGCGAACTCGTGCGGGCCTGGTACCGGGAGCACCGCTCGCTGACGCCCCGTGCCAAAGACGACCCGCTCCTCAACCCCGGCAACGGATGGGTCAGCCGGCTCTGCTTCGAGCCCCGGGTGGGGCACGAGGTTCTCGAATCGATGCTCGCGCCGCTGGTCGCATCCGGCAAGGTCACGGTCCGGCGCGGGCTCCGTCCCGTCGGCGCGGAGCCCGCGAAAGACCGCGTGGAATCGGTGCGCTTCGAAGGGCCGGACGGACCACTCACGATCCGCGCCCCGTTCATCATCGACGCGACCGAGCTCGGCGACCTGTACCCGCTCGCGGGTATCGAGCACGCCATCGGCGCCGAAGGACGCGCGGCTCACGGCGAGCTCCACGCGCACCCGGGCGGCGACGATCCCCGAGATCAGCAGGCGTTCTCGTGGTGCTTCGCTCTCTCCCATCATCCCGGCGAGGACCACACGATCCCGCGCCCCGAGGCGTACGCGAAGTGGCGTGAGTACCGCCCGGAAATGACCCCCGCGTGGTGCGGCCCGCTCTTTTCGTGGCTCGTTCCCAGCCATAATGACGCCGGCTGCCGCACGCTGCGACTGGTCCCACACCCCGACGAACCCGGCGACGAGTGGGAGCTGTGGAGGTACCGCCGCATCGTGGACGCCTCGATCTACGCCCCCGGCTCCGACCACCCGCCCGACGTCTGCCTCGTCAACTGGGTTCAGATGGACTACTGGCGTCGCCCCTTGCTCGGAGTCTCCGGAGCCGAGCAACAGACCGCGCTCCGCGAAGCCCGAGAGCAATCCCTCTGCCTCCTCCACTGGATGCAGACCGAAGCGCCACGCCACGACGGCGGGGTCGGCTACCCGGGCCTCGCGCTCAGAGGCGATGAACTGGGCACCGCGGACGGCTTCGCGATGGCCCCCTACATCCGCGAGCCGCGCCGGCTCGTCGCCCGGACCATCGTGCACGAGGGCCACATCGGAACCGAGCAGCGCAAGGCCGAGGGCCGCCCGCACATGGACGAGGCCCCCTTCGGCAGAGCCGAACCCTTCCTCGATTCGGTCGGCATCGGGCACTACACCCTCGACTTGCACCCCTCCACCTCGGGACGCAACAGCGTCTACGTCCCCGCGGCACCCTTCCGCATCCCGCTCGGCTCGCTGATCCCGGTGCGATGCCGCAATGTCATCGCGGGCGGCAAAGGAATCGGGGTGACGCACATCACCAACGGGTGCTTCCGCATGCACGCCGTGGAATGGAATATCGGCGAGGCCGCCGGAGCCCTGGCCGCTTGGTGCGTGGCGAATGACGCCGAACCCGCAGAAGTACACGCGGACCCCGGCGCGACCGAGGAGTTTCAGAGAGACCTGGTCGCCGACGGGGTGCGAATCGCATGGCCGTGGGAATCCGAGGCCCGATAGTGAGGCCTCGCCCGGTGCACCGCCGCCCCAACGGCCCCCCCGCCGGGCGACACCCGATCGTTCTCTAGAGAAATCTTTGCTCCCCTAGACCGGCGGTCGGCCTTTTCTGCTAGACTTTTCGTGCAGGGGAAAGTGAAGGGGTCGACCGCATGACGAGGATTGAGTCGAAGCCGTTTTTCGAGGAAGGCACCGCCGTGGTTCACCGGCTCCGCCGGGCCCTGGCCGAGGTGCTTGCGACGGCTGGCGCTCCGGTCGACGAACCGCAGGAGATGTCGAGACAACTCGGGTTGGACAAGACGCTCACTTGGCGCGTCGCCCGGTTGGTCGGCGAAGAAGACGCGTGGGAGGCGGTCGCGCACGTTCCGCGCCGGCCCAGCATCAAGCTCCTCGTCGAAGCATTGTCGCGGCGCGGGGTCTCCGAGGCGGGGATCGACAGCGTCTGGCGGGCGATGGACGACTTCGACCGCTTCGTCGACGTTCACTCGGGCGATCGCGAAACGCTCGAGATCATGGCGAGCGTGGTCTCCAAGCGGTCCACCGAGAAGCGGATGGAGGTCTTCAGGCGCGACGGCTACCTCGCGAACAGCGCGATCTGGGGCGTGCGCGTCGGGGTGCAGCTCGCGGCGCAGTTCGTCGCCCCCGGCTCGGTCCCCGGCAAGCTCGATTGCGCGACTCTCTGCGGCTTCGCCGGTTTCCGCCGGCTGCGGGTCGACGTGCTGTGGGAGATCGCGACCCGCCGGATCTGGGATTCGGAGCGCAGCCTGCAATCCGAGCACGCCGCGGGATTCGAGTACCTGGACCCGACGGTCGCGAAGGGTGACGTCCCCGTGATGCGCGAGTTCTGTTCGAACCCGCTCCCCACACTCCGGATCTTTGAACGCGACCAGAACTCGCGCAGCTACCTGCTCGAAGGCAACGAGGTCGGAAACACCGCCAGCGCCGACGTCTTCCTCGGCTGGGTCGACCGGAACTTCGCGGACGAGGTCGAGGCGTACCCGGGCGAGTGCGGCGAGCACGGTGCCGTGATCTCCACTCCCGCTGCCGAACTTGTGCACGACCTCTACGTCCACCGAAAGCTCGACTTCAAGGTGCACCCCGAGGCGAGCGTGTACAGCCAGCTCCCGGGCGGTCCGCAGTATCCCTCGCACGGCCCCAACTACGCGCTGAGCCTGCCGGTTCCGCAGGAGGTCCACGACCTCGGCATCGGGCTCCCGGACGGTTCGATCGGGACGATCGGCCGCTACCGCGAGATGGTCTCCGCCGCGGTGAAGCAGATCGGCCACGAACTCGACGACTTCCGCGCGTTCCGCTACAAGCTCCGGCACCCGCCGGTGCCCTCACTCTCGGTCATGCGGCACACGCTGCTGCGCGGCTGAGGCCACACCGCGAACGATCGCGACCTGCGGGTGCCCGCGGTGCCGATTCGATTCGAATCTCAGCAGAACGCCGCGCGGTACCGCGCCGGGGTGTCGCCCATGATCCTTCGGAAGACCCGGGTAAAGTGGGCCTGGTCGTAGAAGCCCGAGGCGAGCGCGACCTCGACAAGCGGGCTCGTACTGGTCCGCAACTGGGAACACGCCCGCGCGACGCGGGCCGTCAGGATGTACTCGGTCATCGTGCACCCCATCGAGGCGCGGAACGCCCTCGCCATGTGGGCCGCGTTGCGTCCCGCGGCTTCCGCGATGTCGCCCAGTTCGAGGGGCTGGTTGCAGTGGTCCGTGAGGATCCTCGCGACAGAGTCGAGCCATCTTGATTCGCGGGCATCGCGCCGCTCGGCGCGGCGATCGCCGCACTCGGGTCGAGTCGCGCTCAGCAGCTCGAGCAGCAACTCTTCGCTGGCGAACTCACGGATCGCGTCGGGACGCCGGCAGACCGCGTTGAACCTCAGCGCCGCGACCGTCGCACGGGCGTCTTCGGCGTACCCCACGTCGCGGACGCGCCGGGCCGTCTGCTCCCGGGCTTCCAGCCACGAATCGTCCACCACGATCGTCAATCCGTGAGCCGGCCGGTCCCCGAACTCGCTGGCGTGCTCGGCACCGGCCGGGATGAACCCGACCGCACCAGTGCGGCAGTCGATGTCCCGCCGGCCGGTGGCGGACTCCCGCACCACACCGCCAAGGACGACGAAGAGGCTCGAGAACTCGTGCTGGTGGCGCGGGTAGCGGGTCCGGCCGCTGTACACCAGGTCGCGCACCGCGAACGCCCCGGGCTTCGAGGCCACCGTCCCTTTCGACATACTGGGCTGGGAGCGCTGCAACTGCACGCCCGAGTGTACCACGGCTTCTTCTCAGCTCAAACGGCTTGGCGGAGGACTTCACCATGGCTTCGCGCGCCAGCGTCGTCCGAGAAACGCAAAACCCCGGACCTTTGGGCCCGGGGTGCTGCTCTCTCCTTCTCCTCCGGACAGAATCAGCAGCCCGAGTCCCAGTGGCCGAAGAACTGGATGACGTCGTCGCCGTCGACGCCGCCGTCGCTGTTGAAGTCCGCGGCGTTGTTTCCCGCGTCCCAGTCGCCGAAGAACGCGATGACATCGTCGCCGTCGACGCCGCCGTCGTGGTTGTAGTCGGCGGGGCATGCGGGGGTGCAGGCGGAGACGTTGAGCTGGATCATGCCGGCGCGGTTGCCGAAGCCGCCGACGCGGATCGCGTAGGTCTGGCCCTCGGTCGCGTCGAAGGTGACCGTCGACCCGAGGGTTCCGGCGGAGTCATCGTTGCAGCCGACGAGTTCGGCGGCGTCGAAGGGGCAGGAGCCCTGGTAGATGGAGAGGATGGTGTCGAAGGAGGAGCCGATGGTGTTGATGGTGAGCGTGCCGGTGCAAGCCGCGGTGTGGGTGAACCACACGCCGGAGTTGGAGGCGGCGTTGCACTCGGTGGCGTTGGCGTCGAAGGGGCCCCAGTTGTCGGCGAAGGTGCTGCTGGCGGCGGTGACGGGCACGGCGTTGGCGCAGGAGTCGTTGCCGAGGGACTCGAGGGCCCGGACGTAGACCTCTTCGCCGGGGTTGAAGCCGGCGCCGTCGAGGGTGTGCTGGGCGCTGACGAAGGCGACAAAGCGACCGTTGCCGGAGATGGCGGGGGTGACGGAGGCCTCGGTGGCCTGGGCGTTGGTGGAGGAGAGGCTGACGCGATCGGCGTGGCCGACGGCGGTTTCAAAGACGAAGACGTCTTCAACGCCGTTGGTGTCGGTGCAGCCGTTCAGGATGCTGCAGAAGTAGTTCGTGGCGATGGAGCTGAAGGCGATCGTTGAGCCGTCGTCGGAGATGCTGGGGGAGTGGCTGGTGTGGTTGAGGTTGACGATGGGGCTCCCGATGATGAACGGGTTGTAGCCCTTGCTGACGCTACGGAAGGTGATCTGACCGGCTTCGTCGAGGACGCCGTCGTTGTCGGCGTCGCGGTCCTTCAGGATGATGTTCTGCACGCCAGTGCCGGCATCGGGGTCGAGGTTGGAGGCGGCGGTGACGAACGCGACGTAACGGCCGTTGGCGGAGAGGGTGGCCTCGGAGCAGTTGGCGTTGGGCTGGCCGCCGGCGGCGGGTTCGCTGAGGCGGACGATGGCGTTGGTGGCCATGTTGCGGGCGAAGATCTCACCGTTGGAGGTGGTGTCGCTGAAGACCATGTATCGCGAGGAGCTGGTGAAGGCGACGGTCATGCCGTCGGCCGAGATGGCGGCTCCGAAGCTGGTGCCGTCGCCCTGGGTACCTTCGACGGACTGCTGGATGCGGGAGCTGACGAGACGGGTGACGG
>JBMOHX010000075.1:0-12919 GCA_049317625.1 Phycisphaerales bacterium | reverse complement strand
CCCTTCGCGCCACACAGATCCAGGCACACCCGGCCCTCGTTGGGTTTGATGGTTTCATCGATTCGATCCTCCACATGGTGGACGTCCGTCGCGACATGAGCCCCTCCGGCTACGAACGGTTCACGAGCATCGGTGCCTTCGCCGCGCGGTGCGCGGCGGCCGCCGGCAAGAGCACGAACATCGAGCAGGTGCTGATCGAGGATCGCTTCGGCGGCAACGGGCCGCTGATGGCCGGTGCCCTCGCGCGGCTCGGGATGCCGGTGACGTACATCGGCGCGGTCGGGGACGGCGCGGTGCACCCGGTCTTCGCGCCCTTCGCCGATCGGATGAGCGAGGTGATCGCGGTGGGCCCGCCCTCACGCACAGACTGCCTCGAGTTCGACGATGGCAAACTGATGTTCAACAACACGGCCAACGTGCAGGCCGTGACCTGGGAGCGGCTGCTGGAGCGCGTGGGGATGCCGCGGCTGCTCAAGCTGGTGAACGAGGCGAGCCTGCTCGGGATCGTGAACTGGTCCCTGGCGGGCGGGGTCCCGGGGATCTGGCGCGCCCTGGCGAACGAGGTGTGGCCGCGCGTGCGGGAAGCGCCGCGCCGATTGTTCGTCGATCTCTCCGACCCCGCGAAGCGCACCGACGCCGACATCATCGGTGCACTCACCCAACTGCGGGAACTCGAGCAACTCAATGGGCTCTCGGTCACCCTCGGCCTGAATCTCGCCGAGTCCGAACGCATCGCGGCCGTCCTCGGCGTGAACGAGGGCGCACCCGCCCGGCCGGATCAGCTCGCGGCGCGGGCGCGCGCGATCCGCGCGATGGCGGGTCTGGACTGCGTCGTCATCCACCCGCGCGAGGGCGCCGCGGCCGCCAACGCCGCGGGCGAGCAGGACTGGTTCGACGGGCCCTTTACCCCGACCCCGCGCCTGTCCACGGGCGCCGGCGATCACTTCAACGCGGGATTCGCCTTCGCGCAGGTCCACGGCCTCACGCTCGCCGAGTGCCTGGCCGTCGCGTGCGGGCTGAGCGGGGCGTACGTCCGCGACGCGGAGTCGCCCGTCCGGGAGAGGGTCGGAGGCCTGCTCGCCGGGCAACCCCGCCCGTGATCGTGCGCGGCCGCCGCCGGTTCTCCGCAGAACCCGCTTGTGCTCAAGGCCTAGACTCTCCGGATGCTCCACGACGTTCTCTCGGCACTGGGTCTTACGAGTCACCCCCGCGTCCAGCTTGACCAGCCGGAACGGTTCACCGGGAACCCCGGCTTTGTGGTCGTTCGCAGCCCGGGGACGGACAAGGCCATCGCCGCGGTGGCCCTCGACGACGCCGAAAGCTACGAGCGGGTTGTCGCCGCGGCCGCTTCGGGTTTCACACGCTGGCGAGAGGTTCCCGCCCCGACGCGAGGCCTGGTGGTCCGCGCGATCGGCGACGAGTTCCGCCGCCTGAAGAAGCCGTTGGGAGAACTGGTCACGCTCGAGGTCGGGAAGATCCTGCAAGAAGGCTGGGGCGAGGTGCAGGAGACGATCGACATCGCGGACTACGCCGTCGGTCTTTCCCGCCAGCTCTACGGCCTCACGATGCCCAGCGAGCGCGGGCGCCACCGCATGTACGAGCAGTGGCTGCCGCTCGGTGTTGTCGGGGTGATCTCGGCCTTTAACTTCCCCAATGCCGTCTGGGCCTGGAACGCGATGCTCGCGGCGGCCTGCGGCGACACCGTGGTCTGGAAGCCCAGCCTCATGGCACCGCTCACGGCGATCGCCAGCAACATGATCGCCGAACGCGTCGCGACCTCGATGGGCTACCCCGACGTCTTCCACCTCGTCATCGGCACCGACGACGCGGTCGGCAAGCGGCTCGTCGCGGACAAACGCATCCCGCTGATCTCGGCGACCGGTTCGTGCCGCATGGGCCGCGAAGTGGGCAAAGTCGTGGCCGATCGCTTCGGCCGCTGCCTGCTCGAACTCGGCGGCAACAACGCGCTCATCGTGGATGCTTCCGCCGACCTGCGCCTTGCGATCCCCTCGATCGTCTTCGCGGCGATCGGCACCGCGGGCCAGCGCTGCACGACGACGCGCCGCCTGTTCGTGCACGAATCGATGCACGACGAGGTGGTCTCGCGGCTCATCAAGGCGTACGGCACCGCGAAGTTGGGAGACCCCACCGCCGAGGGCACGCTCGTCGGGCCGCTGATCAACGGCCGCGCGGTGACAGGCTTCGAGCACGCCGTCGCGCAGGCTCGGAAAGAGGGCGGCACAGTGGTCTGCGGCGGCACGCGGGCCTCGAACGTTGGCGCGAACTATGTGAACCCCGCGATCATCACCGGCTTGGAGTGGGCCAAGACCGCGATCGCCCGCGAGGAGACGTTCGCTCCGATCCTCTACGTCTTCAAGTTCAAGTCGCTCGACGAGGCGATCGCCATGCAGAACGACGTGCCCCAGGGCCTGTCGTCGGCGCTGTTCACCGACAGCCTCCGATCCGCGGAGCAGTTCCTGAACGTCAGCGGCGCGGGCAGCGATTGCGGCATCGCGAACGTCAACGTCGGCACGTCGGGTGCCGAGATCGGCGGCGCGTTCGGCGGAGAGAAGGAAACCGGTGGCGGCCGCGAGTCGGGCTCCGACTCCTGGAAGGCATACATGCGCCGCCAGACGTGCACGATCAACTTCGGGACCGAGGTCAAACTCGCACAGGGGATCCGCTTTGATTGAGCCCAAACCCCACGATTCCAAGCACGGAGCACTCCCCCAGGCCGATGCGCTCGCGCGGGCCGCGGTCGAGGACATCCAGTCCGGCATGATCGTCGGACTGGGCACGGGGCGCAACTCCGATCGCGCCATCCGCGCGCTCGCCGACCGACTGCGCACCGAGAAGCTCGACATCGACTGCATCTGCACCAGCAAGGCGACCGAGGCCCTCGCGGTTGAACTCGGCCTCCCCGTCGTTCCCTTCGACGAGATCGAAGAAGTCGACTACCTGTTCGACGGCGCGTACGAGGTCGACCGCGGGATGCGGATGCTCAAGGGCCTGTACGGCGCGATCACGCGTCAGCGGCTCGTCGCCCAGGTCGCCCGTCGCCGTGTGTACATCACGGCCGAAGAGCGTCTCAGCGACCGCCTGGGTGCCAAGGCTCCGCTGACCATCACGATCATCCCCTTCGGCATCGCCTCCATCCGAAACCGTCTGCGGGACATGGGTCTTATCGGCGTCCCCCGTCACAACCTCGACGGCAGCCTCTTCATGTCAGACGGCGGCGGGGTCGTGCTCGACCTGCGCATGCCCGAACGAGACCCGCGCCAGTTGGCCGAGGAACTCGACCACGTCACCGGCGTCGTCGACCACGGCATCTTCCTCGACGAGGCCGACACGATCCTGCTCGAGTGCAAGGGCGGGGAAGTCAAGCGGATGGACCGCGAGGACTGATCCGAACCGGCGCTACTTCGCGCGCTTGATGGTGCCCAGGTCGATCACCACGCCGTCGGGTTGATAGAAGTCCGCGTTCAGCTCGTCCTCGTTCAGGCTCGTGAACACCACGCACGAACGCCCGTACCTCGCCGCATACACGAGGTCGCCGTCGCTCGGGCCCGCGTACTTCCCGTTCAGCGTTTCCTGAACGTGGAAGTGGTAGTGGGCCAGCGCGAGATCGCTCGCCGCGATCATCGCGTCGGAGGCCACGAACTTCTGGTCGCCGTTGCGCTGGCCCGGGCGGGGCGGGTAAAGCGCCGCGCGGCCCGAACCGGCCTGCTCGCCGCCGAACGTCAGCAGCCCGCCGTACTCGGTGGTCTTGTCGTTGCGATCCAGCCTCGTCTGCTCGAAGAGAGCGGTCCGCACGCTCGGGCTCGCAAGGAGCTCGTCGAGCACGAGCATCGAGAGCACGTCCGCCCACTTCAGACGCGGCGCGTAGTGGGCCAGGTTCTCCCGCACCTTCACCGCGAATCCGGTGGCCCGTTCCACGCGGTCGCGCTCCGCCAGGCGGGTCGAGAGCTCGCTCAGCAGCTGCTCCCGCGAAGCGTTGTACCACACCGGCTTGTTCGCCGCGGCCCACCGGACCGGCTCGGCGTGCCGCAGGTAGAAGGGGCCATTGTCGGTGACGCCGCCGATCGCCGAGCTGGCCTGTTGCCACCACGCGGCGTTGGCCGCTTTCGTCGGGTCCGCGAGCGAGCCGAGCCACGTGAGCTCGGCCCCTGTCAGCGGGATGGCCCGCAGGTCGGAGAGGGCGCGGCGCATGTTCGAGACCACCGCATCGCCCTGGCTGCCCGCGGGAGCATCGGTCAGCATGCGGACCCGCATTTGGCCGTCGCGGTCGAGCCGGCCGAGCAGGTCCCACGCGTCGGCGCGGAATCGTTCCGCCCAGTCGAGCCCGTAACTCTGAGGAAGGCTGGGCGGGTTCAGGAACACCCCGAACACCACTTCCTCAACCGGCTTCCCTCCCGAGAGCGTGCGGAGCGCCAGCGCCTCGCTGCGTTCCTGATCCTCGACCGCCGCCAGCGGGCGCGAGAAACTGCGGATTAGCGGAGGGATGTAGTCCGTCCATCCCCGGTCCGCGGCCGTCTGGGCGTACAGCACCACAACCGCGCGGTCCTGCTCGCGGGGGAGCATCAGCGTCCCCATCGCGCGGGCGTTGTCGACGATCGCGGGGTCGGGGTCGTTCAGCAGCGACGTGATCACCGCGACCCGGAGCGAAGGGTCCTCCTTCGGGGTCCAGGCGATGTCTTTGAACGTCTGCACGGTCGCGCCCAGGAGAGCCGGGTTCGCGCTGGCCTTGGACCGCGCGGGCTCGACCGCCGCGACGCGAGTCCGCACGTCCTCCTTCGCGTCGCGCACATCCGCGAGGGGGTCTCCGGAGCTCGAACCCTGCGTGCTTTGGGTGCAAGCGCAGAGCCCCGCGGCGAGGGTGAGCGAACATACGGCCAGCACGCGGCAGGCGGAAAAGCGGCGGTGGGAGAGGCGTGTCATTCGCGGCAAGTGTACGTCGGAACGCCGTACCCGGGGCTCGCCACTCGCGGGGCGATCAGCACCCGTTGTCCCAGGCGCCGAAGAAGGCGATCACGTCGTCGCCGTCGACAGAGCCGTCGCCGGTGATGTCCGCGGAGGACAGCCCAGCGTCCCATGCGCCGAAGAACCCGATCACATCGTCGCTGTCGACGGCGCGATCGCAGTTGAAATCGCTGGCGCAGACCGTGAAGTACATGAGCGCCAAAGATGAACCGCACGAGTTGCTCGCCGTGCAACTGTAGAAGCCTTGGTCCTGAACTCGGATGCCTGTGATCGTGATCCCGGACGTCGTCGCGCCGGAGACGACCGAGCCCCACGGTGTAGGTCCGTCGGTAAGGAGGACATTCTCGCGCCTCCATTCAAAGGTCGTGGGTAAAGGTTGTCCACCGAACGCGACGGTGCCGAACACGTCCTCGCCCTGGCAGAACTGTGTGCTTTCGGTCTGCAGCCCGATGTACGGATACCACTGCGTCTGCATGCCAAAGTGATAGAGTCCGGCCTGTCCACCGGCGATGAAGAGCTTCGAGCCGTCACCGTTCGGAACCGGGTTGCCCTGAGCGAAGATGGCGTCCTGGCCGTCAATGCCGAACGGCACACGCTCGTTGAAGAGGAACCCGCCTGGGAGGTGGTAGATTCTCAGGCGGTTCTGCGTGGTATCGAGAAAGTGCGGGCCAAAGCTGACCGCTAGGAACTTGCCAGCCGTGTTCGAGACGTAGCTGATGCCTAATGGAAACTCCGTCGTGGATGCGAGGTGCGAGTACGTCAGCGTCGGATTGGTGATCGAGGAGACGTTGAGCGTGCTGATACGGCCCACCCTCGTGGCGGAGTTGGACGCCCGCTCGGAGCCCGCGACGTAGATGTAGAGCGGGCTCTTGGTCATCGCACGCACCTCGTACTCGTTGCCGGGGTTCCAGATCGACGCAACCTGCGGGGCTGCCGCGTTGGTGGTGTCGAAGAGCCAGACGCCGAAACGGCGGGTGCCCAGCGCCATCGAGTTGAAGTTCCAAGAGATCATGCACGTGTAGTCCGTGGAGACACCGCCGTACTGGGTGGTGCTGCGGAGCTGCGGCGAGGTCGGGACCGCGAGCTCGTAGATCTTGAGCTGACGGTCCGTGTTGAAGACGTAAAGACGCGACGAGGAAGCGGACATGAGCCTGGCGCGAGTGTTCGCAATCGTGGAACGCAGCACAGGGGCCGCGGGATTGGTGATGTCGATGATCGCCACCGAGTCGCCACCCGGAGCGCCGGAGGTCGAAACACACGCGAGGATCGTGGCTCCACCGTTGAGCTCGGCGATCTCGATGCTCTCGGAGTACAGCGGCAAGAAGAGCGAGCCCCGCAACTGCTGGGCCTCGGGCAGGGTGAAGTCGTACAGCCGCAGCGTATTGAGGGCGTAGTCGAGCACGACCGTGGTGTTGCCACGCTGGCGGACGACCGTCGGTGTCGCGGGGGCCTGGACGAGCGGCGTGGTGCGGAGCGAGGGTGCGCTCGGGGTCGTCGTGTTCATCGTCATGAGGCCCGTCGGCCCGGCCGCCCAGTAATCCGTTGTCGTCCCACTCACCATCTGCTTGATGTCGAGCGTCGTGTCGAAGTACGCGCCCAGCCACGTCAGTGCGCCTGGGTTGGTGGTATCCCACGTGCCGATCCCCGAGTTCTCGATCGAGATGCGCAGCAGGTTGCCGACCGATGCCATTGTGCCCGCAGTACCGTTCAGATCGACCGGTGTGTGCCACACCACCGAGTTCGGGTTGGTCACATTCACCGCACGCATCCAGTCCTCAGCAAATGTCTGCTCGTACGCGATCAGCAGCCTGTTGCCCACCGCGGTCATGGCGCTGAGATCTGCAAAGGTCCCCAGCGGAGCGTTCGCGAGCGAAGTCGTTGTGCGAACCGACGATGACGGGTTCGACACATCGAAGCCCGTCACGCCGTAGATCGAAGAACTCCGCTCACGGAAGCCCGCCCACAACACGTTGCCGACCTTCGCAAGCTTCTGGAACTCATAACCGGGAATGAGCGGGTTCATCCACTCAACCAGCACGGGCGATCCCGTGGTCAGGTCGTACACCGCAATCTCGCTCCCCGGGCCGCCGAACGTATCCTCGCCCCACGACTTCAGCACGTACACGATCTGCCCATCCGCCACGATGTCCTTCGCGTCGAAGGTGTTGATCGTTACCGGAAAGCCGACCGTCAGCAGCGGCGAGTACCTGATGCTCAGCATCTGCACATCGCCGTTCTCCATCAACGCGAACGCCCGCGGCGACCCCGGCGTCATCGCGAGCTTCACCGCCGGCGATGGGAGCGCCGACTTGCGGCGCGTCGAGAAGGACGCCGGCACCGAAGGATTCGCGAGACTCAGGAGCTCAACCTCCGACCCCTTCCCCACCAAGATCGCGCTGCTGTTGACCTGCGTCACCGCCGTCATGTGCCCGCCGGTCGCGGCGACGACGTTGGTATCACACTGCCCGCGCGCGGTCACCGCAGCCACACACGCAACGAAGACAAACCCCAACACGCGCAGGACACGAGAGCTTCGAAAGGTCATCATCTTCCCCTGGCATAGGCCTTGATGTGCAGCACAAAGAGCCACCGAGCAGCTCGCGATAGTACACGCGCCACCGGTGCATCGGGTGACCAAAACGGAGTTCGAGTCGTCCGAGAATCAGGACTCGGAGAAGTCGTACCCAGCCGCGTACCGGCCGGTCTTCATCCGCACGATCTGGCGCAGGAGGTCGTTGCAGAGCGTGGAGGCGCCGAACCGGAAGTAATCGGGGGTGAGCCACGGGTTGCCCCCCACATGCTCGAAGCCCGGCACCCCGAGCGGGCCCATCGTCTCCTTGACCATCACGAGGTACTGCACGGCCTGCTTCGAAGTCCGGATCCCGCCCGCGGGCTTCATGCCCACCAGCTTGCCGGTCTTCAGATACCAGTCACGGATGGCCTCGAGCATGACGAGTGTGACGGGCATCGTCGCCGCGGGCTGCACCTTGCCCGTCGAGGTCTTGATGAAGTCCGCGCCGTGGGCGTGCGGCGGCATCCCCGCGCTGTCCATCGCGCGGATCGCGAGGTCGCTCGCGCGCCGGACCTCGTCGAGCGTTTCGAGTTCTCCCGTCTCCAGGATCACCTTCAGGTGCGCAGAGGACCCGTTCCCGCGGTCGCAGGCCAGCTTGATCCGGCGGATCTCCTCCGCCACTGTGTCGTATCCGCCCGAGAGGAAGAGCCCGCGGCTGATGACCATGTCGATCTCGTCGGCCCCGTCGGCGACCGCGCGCCGCGTGTCCTCCTCGCGCACCTCGATCGGGTACTGCCCGCTCGGGAACCCGGTGGCGACGCTCGCGACCTTCACGCCCGTGCCCGCGAGCGCGGTCCGGCATGCGTGCACGAGCGAGGGATACACGCACACGGCGGCGCAGGCCGGGAGTCGCTCGCCCAGGAGCTCCTCGTCCGCCGGGAATGGCCGGGCCGCCTTTCCGCACAGCGAGCGGGCCTTCTCTTCCGAGTCTTTGCCCTCGAGCGTGGTCAGGTCCAGCATCGACAGCGCGAGGCGCAGCGCGGCGGACTTCGCGTCCGACTTGATCGATCGTTTGGTGAACGACGCCGCACGCTCGGCCACCATCACCGCGTCAACCGTTGGAGATCGGTTCATCCGGGCATGGTAGTGGGCAACAAGGCACTCCGAATGAACTCCGTCACGGCCTGGGCGCACAGGTGGCGGGTCGCGGGCGACGTCCACAGCCCGTCGTGCCCGGCACCATCAATGACCAGCAGCCTTCCGCTCGGCGCGGCCCCCGCGATGGACCGGCCCTCTCCTAGCGGAACGATCCGATCCTCCGAACCGTGCAACACCAGCAGCGGGCAGCGCAGCCGTGCCGCGGATGCGCCGACGTCAAAGGGCTCCGGGCGGTTCCAGCGCGGCCCCACACCGGAACTCACCCCCAGCAGCGCCATCGCCACCGGGAGGTTGAACCTGTACGGCAGTCGGGAGGCGATCAACATGTTGCCGGCAGGAGTTGCCGGGTGCCGATACGGGGACTCCGCGATCACCGCGGCCACACCGGATTCCTCGCACGCCGCTCGGATGCTCACGGTGGCTCCCATCGACCAGCCCGCGAGCACCACCGGCCGTTCGTCGGCGACCTTGCGGATGAGTTCGAGCAGGTCGCGCGGCTCGGCGGCGCCGAGCGTCGAGGTGCCGCTCGATTCACCGTGCCCGGGCATGTCCCACAGCACCACGCGCGAGGCGAGCGCGAACAACGGGCCGACCCGAGAGAGCCCACCGATCTTCGAGTCGCCCCAGCCGTGGGTGAGGATCACGGTGGGGCCCGCGGGATCATCCCCCGGGATCTCCCACGCCTCAAGGATGTGACCTCTCGATGTGAAGGTCCAACGCTCGAAGGCTCGAGGGCCGCCCTCTGTCGGACCCAGCTCTGATGGATCGCCGGGACGCGACCTCGCGACCGCTGACGCGTACGTCCGGCGCGGCGGATGGGAAATCCGGTACAGGGTGGCACCGGCGGCCGCTGTCGCCGCGATGACCAGCCCGATGAGCAGCAGGCCGATCATGTCAGAAGCCGAAGAGGTTGCGGATGTCGTGGAGGGTGATGAACAGGAAGAGCGAACCGATGACAGCCAGCCCGGCGATCGCCACCGCGTTCTGGAAGGCGATGGGGGCGGGGCGCCCTCGGATCTGTTCGTACACCAGCAGCAGGAACTGCCCCCCGTCGACGATCGGGAGCGGGAGGAAGTTGACGACCGCGAGGTTCACAGAGATGAGCGCGAAGAAGAAAAGAAGCCAGACCCATCCCTTCCTCGCGACAAGGGTGCCCACGTGCGCGATGCCGACGGGGCCCTTGAGGTCTTTGACCTGCACAGTGCCCTCGAAGAGTCGCGCGAAGGTGACGTAGACCTGGAGCATGGCCTTGTGAGTTTCGCGGAAACCCATCGACACGGCCTGAAGCGGGTCGCGGGCCTTCAGCGTGGTCTGCACACGATCAAAGGGCGCCGTGCCGAACGGGCTCACCCACCCGAGGCGCTGGAGCAACTCGGCGTCGGCGGGGCCCATCGTGAGCGTGGCCTGTTGCGGAGCCTCTTCCTCCGAAGTGCCGAGAGCCACCGCGGAGAGTTTGACCTCGATCTCGCCGACTTCGCCCGTGAGCAGCGGGCCCGAAGCGGCTTGGAGCTCCCTGCGCACGTCGATCAGCGTCGAAACAGGCTTGTCGTTCACGGCGACGATACGGCACGCGCGAGTGCCCATCCCCGCGCCCTTGGGCACCGCGATCTCTCGCCCGGTTTCGTCGAAAAACTCTTTCGGCGTCGCCGCGACGTACGCGTTGGTCTCGGCGGTCGTGCTGATGAGGATGCCGACGCGACCCTCGGCGTCCACGGGCACTCCCGGGAACTTCAACCGCTCCGCCTCGCCCGAAGCCGTCGTGCGGAGGACCTCGAGATCGACCTTCGCGCCGGCGCGGGATCGGATCTCCGAGACTCCCTGGAACATCGAAGGGAACTCGACATCGCCGACTCTCGTGAAGATGTCCCCGGACCGAAGGCCGACCTCGTAGCCGCGGGAGTCCTGCGCGAGATCGCCGACCTTCAGCACCGGAACCAGCCCTGCGATGTGCCCCAAGGCGTACCTGGTGCGGCTGTCGATACGGATCTCGCCGGCACCGAGCTGCGCCTGCGGCTTGATCGAGACCTCGACGGTCTCCCCCGCTTCGTCACCGAAGGCGAGCAGGACGTTTTCGCCGCGAGAGTCCTTGCACGCTTGTTCCAACGCGTCGCCGTTGGCGGGGCGATCAATGGCGCCCGCCTTCAGCAGCGTCATGCCGGGCTCAACCTTCGCGAGACCGATCGAATCGAGCATCGCGCGGAGCGCGGCGGCCTCTTCGGGCTTTGTCGGCCGCGCCACCTTGGTCGTCGCTCCGGGCCCGACGCCGATCGACGGCAGCGAGTCCCCGGCTTCGCCCCTCGGCGTGACCTCGAACACCGCGGGGGCGTCGAGGCCTTCCCGCTCGATCTCCAGACGCAACGAGCCGCCCCGCGACGTCATCGCCGCCGCGATCGCGAGGTCATTGAACGCCCGCGCGGGGTCGCCGTCGATCTTGAGCACGCGGTCGCCGGCCCGGAGGCCGTCGGGGATCTGCGCCGAGTACGAACGGGCCTGCGACGCGGGCGACGCCGCGTCGACGTCGCCGATCACCGGCGCTTCGGTCGTGAGCCCGATGCCGAACACGGCCATGAACATCACCATCGCCGCGACGACGTTGAGCACCACGCCCGCGGAGATGATCACCATCCGCTTCCAGATCTTGCAACTCTGATAGGAGTCCGGCGCATCGCTGATCGCCGACGGGTCCGCGTCGTCTTGCCCGAGCATCTTCACATAGCCACCGAAAGGGAGCATGTTGAGTCGGTACTCGGTGGGGCTCAGGCCCGAGGCGTCGCGGGCCCGCACGCGGCGCTGGTACTCCGCCTCGCTCGATCCGAGCCGAACCCCAAGCCCCTTGCGGAACGAGACCGCGGCACGGCCGAACCCCACCGCGAATGCCAGCACCCGCACGCCGGCCCATCGTGCCGCCGCGAAGTGGCCGAACTCATGGATCACCACGAGCATGCTGAATCCGAAGACCACGAGCATGAGATCGAGCAAGGTCGCGAAGTTCATAGGGGAGAGTATCTCCTGCGGGCGTGAGCCCAGCCGCCACCCAGCATATCGGCCGGGGAGGCGATGTGGTTTCGGTTCCCGGCCGCGGGCCCCTTCCCCATCGCGCCCGGGTGCACGGGGGGCCCGGGCATTCCGAAATGAAAGCGGGTCCGGGCGGTGGCCCGGACCCGCTCAATGGTGCTGAGACCTGGTGCTTACTTCTTCTTCTCGGCGTACTTCACGCGGCAGCCGTAGGGCCGCATGTAGGAAGTCGAGACGGACTCGCCCGCCAGGATCTGGTCGAGGGCCTTGGTCACGTAGTTGGACTTGCCCGGCTTCTCAGAGCCGCTGTCATCGTCGATGGCGCCGGAGTAGGCGACCTTGCCGTCCTTGCCCACGATGTACATCGCCGGGGTGTTCTTCGCGCCGTACGCCATCCCGGTGGCGCCGGTGGGGTCGAGCAGGATCGGGAACTCGATCTTCCACTCTTTCTTCATCTTCGCGTTGGCCTTGTCGCCGCTCCCGGGCTCGCCGTCGGCGTTGCTGTTGATCGCGACCAGGACGACGTCTTTACCGTTGTATTTCGTGTAGATGTCGTTGAACGTGTTGCCCGCGTTGCCGTAGTGCTTCTTGATGTAGGGGCACTCGGGGTTGAACCACTGGATCACGACGACCTTCCCGGCCTTGGTCAGCTCGGAAAGGGTGTGCTCCTTGCCGTCGGTGTCCTTGAGCTTGAAGTCGGGAGCCGTGTCGCCCGCGGCGACGCCCTTCTCCTTCTCCTTCGACTTGTCGCCGCCCTTGTTCGAGAGCTTGTCGCCCTCCTTGGTCTTGCCCGCGTCACCGTTCTTGGTGCGCTCCGGCTGGGCGGCCTTGTCCTGCTTCGGGGCGGTTTCCTGGGCCTGCACGGCCCCGGAGAACACCATCGCACCGATCATCAACGCTCCGAAAAGTGACTTCGCGTTCATCGCTACTCCCTTATGTTCGAGGGGCGGCACCCGACGCCGGGGCCTCCTCCCGAGTTCCGTTTGCTTCCCGCGCCCCTCACGGGGACTCGGGCTTGTGTTCAACGTCCCCGCTTGCCGGTTTGTTGCCGACCGCGGGAACGTCCGTGAGTTCGAGCCAGTATGCCGTCGATTGCTTGCCCTTCCAGATCTGCACGATCCCCAGCACGCCGTGGGCCCCGTCGCTGGGTGCCTCCAGCGCCGCCGAGAGTTCTTGACCCTTCGCTTCTCCCTCCGCGAACGCGTTCGCGAGACGGCGGCTCGCCGCCGCGGGCATGAAGATGACCCGATCCGC
>JBMOHX010000074.1:0-12953 GCA_049317625.1 Phycisphaerales bacterium | reverse complement strand
CTCAACACAGGAGCCTCAACATGGCGGCAACCGGCAAACAGGGCGGACAGCGGAAGAATCTCTCCAGCGGCAGCGGCAACAAAGAGCGTTCGCCCACGAGCGCCACTCATAAGGGAAGCCGCGTCGAGCCCTCGCACACCGCTGATCAGAAGCGGAAAGCCGACAAGAAGAAGAGCTGACGGTTCGTCTTCGGCCGCGTGACTGACGGCACGCCTCTCCCGGAGGCGAGGGGAGCGGATTTCAACGGTCTTTCCACCTCGGGTTGCCCCGCCAACGGTGGTGCCGCCCTTCCCCTACACTGTTCGCATGGCATCGATCTGCTTCTACTTCCAGGTCCACCAGCCGCACCGCTTACGCCGGTACTCGGTCTTCGACGCAGACCCGTTCTACTTCGACGACGCGAAGAACGGGGAGATCTGCCGGAAGGTAGCGGACAAGTGCTACCGACCGACGACGCGGCTCATCCTCGACCTTGTGAAGAAGCACAAGGGGAACTTCCGCGTCAGCTACGCCATCACCGGGTGCGTGCTCGACCAGATGGAGGCGTACTGCCCCGACGTGATCGACACCTACCGCGAACTCGCGCAGACGGGCTGCTGCGAGTTCGTCGGTGAGACGTACTACCACTCCCTCTCGGGCCTCTACAACCGCGAAGAGTTCACCGAGCAGGTGGAGATGCACACGCGGAAGATCCAGAACCTCTTCGGCCAAACCCCGACGGTCTTCCGCAACACCGAGCTCATCTACAGCAACGACCTCGCGTGGTACGTCTCCCAGATGAAGGACGCGACCGGCAACCCCCGCTTCTACGGCATGATCACCGAGGGCACCGACTTCCACCTCGGCTACCGCTCCCCCACCTTCGTCTACCAGCCCCCCGGCAAGCCCATCGGCCGCGACGGCCGCCCCTTCGGCACGCTCCTCAAGAACTACCGCCTCTCCGACGACATCGCCTTCCGCTTCTCCAACCGCGGCTGGGCCGAATGGCCCCTCACCGCCGAGAAGTTCGCCAAGTGGGCCAACCTCGTGAACGGCAACGGCTACCTCTGCAACCTCTTCATGGACTACGAAACCTTCGGCGAGCACCAGTGGGCCGACACCGGCATCTTCGAGTTCCTCGCCGCGCTCCCGCAGCAGTGGTTCGACGTCAGCCCCGGACAAAACCACTTCGTCACGCCCACCATGGCGCTGAAGGAGTTCGACCCGGTCGGCGAGTACGACGTTCACAACTACATCTCTTGGGCCGACACCGAACGCGACCTTACCGCCTGGCGCGGCAACGCGATGCAGCACAACGCCCTCGAGGAGACCTACCGCCTCGGCACAGAGATCCGCCGTTCGTGGGAACGCGCGATGTCTTCGGGCACCGACGACGAGAAGAGCGTGGCTGGCCACCTCCTCAACGACTGGCGCAAGCTGACCACCAGCGACCACTTCTACTACATGTGCACCAAGTACTTCGCCGACGGCGACGTGCACAAGTACTTCAACCCCTACGACTCGCCGTACGACAGCTACATCAACTTCATGAACGTCCTCGACAACCTGCGGACACGGCTCGCCGGCACCCCGACGGCTTAAATGGGCTGATCAAAACTTGCGCACTGATTGGTTTTTGATCGGTATTCGGCTTGCGCATCACCCGCGAAAGTGGGTATACTGAAGGTGTCGCCCGAGGGACTCAGGTGGTGTCGAACGAAGTGAACCGAGCATTCTCCCTCATCGAAGTGCTGGTCAGCGTCGCGATTGTCGCGGTGCTCCTGTGCCTTTTGCTGCCTGCGTTGGTGCGGGCAAGGGACGCGGGGTACCGCACCGTTTGCTCGCAGAATCTCCGGCAGACCCACATCGCCTGGGATTCCTACCTCGCCGCCCACAAGGAAATGTACCCGCAGTTCGGCACGAGCCCCGAGTGGCAGTACGGCGGGGTGGAGTTCCCCGAAGGCTCCGAAGTGCCCCTCCTCGCAACCGACCGGCCGATCAACCGCTACGTCGCACAAGATGTCCAGCGGCAGAGCTCCGAGATGGTCGAGATCTTCCGCTGCCCGGCCGACCGCGGCGTGTACCAGCGCGGTGCCGCGGCTCGAGGTGGAGTCGGCGCAAGCGTTCTGCTCCGCGGCACCTGCTTCCGTGAGTTCGGCAACAGCTACCGCGCCAACGGACTTCTGCTCGACTCCACGCTCGCCGGGATCGACCGCCAGGCTCGTCCCCTGTTTGACCACGAGATCAAAGTCGACCGGAGCCGGCTGCTGCTCACGGGCGATTCGGCGTGGTACTACGCGATGCCGGGCGCCGATGCCACCCAGTCAGGGCTCGACGCGACTTGGCATGGCAAGCAGGACGCCGGCAATATGCTCGCCGCGGATGGGTCGGTTCGCTTCGTGAACTTCAGCGGCGACGACCGCGCGAGGATTACGCTGAACCCGCGTCCGTGAACCCGGCACACATCGCTCTCAACCGTTGATCCGCGCCAGAATCGCCTCGCGAACGCCCTTGGCGTCTGCTTTGCCGGCCGCGAGTTTCATCACGTCCCCCACCAGCTTCCCGGCGGCTTGGAGTTTGCCGGCCTTCACATCCTCAACGGCTTTGGGGTTCGCGCTCAGCACCTGATCGATCCACGCGAGCATCGCGCCGTCGTCTCGCTCGATCAGCAGGCCCGCGGACTGTGCCGCGGCTCTCACCATTTCCGCGCCTTCCATCGCCGATGCCGGCTCTGGCGTGCCTCGGAGCGCGGACAGCAGAGGCTCGACGGCCTGGTTGCTGATCATCCCGTCCTCACGGAGCGCTGCAACCGCGGCGACGGCCAGCGGCGATACACCGAGCGTGCTGGGTCTCAGGCCGTGCTCGTTGGCCAGTTTCATGAGCGAGCCCAGGACGGCGTTCGCGGCGAGTTTGCCGGCGCGAGGGACCGGGACGCCGCACGAGACCAGGCCGAAGATCACCGACTCGTAGAAGTCGCACTCGGCCGGGTCGTCCGCCAACTGGGCTGCTTCCTTGATCGCGATCCCGTACTCCGCGGTGTACCGGCGCATGCGTTCGAGCGGAGGCTCGGGGGCGGCGGCCGCGAGCTCGGAGAGCCACGCGGCGTCGACAACGACGGGCAGCAAGTCGGGATCGGGGAAGTAGCGGTAGTCGTGGGCGTCTTCCTTCTCACGCTGCACGAAGGTGATGCTGCGGGTGTCGTCCCAGCCGCGGGTGGTCTTCGCGCCCGGCCCCATGACGCGACGATCGGCGAGCCAGCGGCGGGGCTGGTCGGCGAGTTCGAAGTCGATCGCGCCGCGCAGCGACTTGAAGGAGTTGAGGTTCTTCACCTCGACGACCGGGGTGCGCACCTTCGAACCGTCCTCGAGCGTGAGTTCGCAGTTGATGTTGGGCTCGAATCGCATGTGCCCCTTCTGCATCACGCCCTCGGTGGCGTGCAGGAAGAGACAGAGCGAGCGGAGACACTTGGCGAAGAGCACGACGTCGTCGGCGTTGCTGAAGTCCGGATGGGTGACGATCTCCAGCAGGGGGGTACCCGCGCGGTTGTAGTCGACGATGGAGTGGTCGATGACGTGCCCGCCGGGCGCCTCGTGGAGCAGCTTCCCCGCGTCTTCTTCGAGGTGGGCTCGCTGGATGCGGACGCGGGTCGTTGGCTTCGCGAAATCCGGGAATCCGGCGGCATCGGTCGCGGGAAGGTCGAAGTACCCCTCTCCGCACAGCGGCAGGTCGTACTGCGAGACCTGGTACGCCTTGGGCATGTCCGGGTAGAAGTAGTTCTTCCGGTCCCACTTGCAGAAGGGCGCAACGGCGCAGTTGAGGGCGCGTCCGACCATGATCGAAAGTTCCACCGCGCGCCGGTTCATCACGGGCAGCGAGCCGGGGAGCGCGAGCACGGTGGCGTCGATGAGCGTGTTGGGCTCGGGCTCGGCGTGGAGCATCGACGCGTGCGCGGGGCTGAGCGCGCGCGTGAACATCTTGGTGCGCGTCGCGAGTTCGACGTGGATCTCAAGGCCGACAATGAGGCCGACGTGGCGGATCATGGGGGGATGGTAGGGCGAACACTCGCTGGCGTCGGTTCCCCGCGTGCCACTCCAGATCGCCCACGAACACGCGGCAAGCCGCCTCGGCGAGCGCGAGCTCACGCCTCTTCTTTATCGCTTTTCGCTTTATCGCTTTGCCATTTACGCCGCCTCGGCGTCAGCACCCCGAGTCCCACTGCGTAAAGAACAGGATCACGTCGTCCCCATCAACGCCGCCGCTGCCGTCGACGTCCGCCGCCAGAATCCCGTTGTCCCAATCGGCGAAGAAGGCGATCACATCGTCGCCATCGATCCCCCCGTTGTCGTCGTAGTCGGCGAGGCACGGATCGCACTCGTCGGGAACGCCGTTCTGATCGGTGTCCAGCGAAGCGCCGATCGCGATGTCGCACGAGTCCGGGCGAAGGTTGGCGTTGCAGTCCGGCGCAGCGCCGGAAGTGATCGCGGCCCAGTCCTCCGTGCCATCGCCGTCGCAGTCCAGCGTTGAGAGGGGCTGGCAGACGTCCGGGATCGCGTCGCCGTTGTGGTCGGTCTCACCGGCGATGAAGACGTTGACGTTGTCGATGGCGTGCACGCCCAGCGCATCGTCGGTCCCGGCGCCGAAGGCGAGGTAGCGTTGCCCGACCCGCCAAAGCGGAACGACCGTCCGCGGCACCACCACGGAGGGCGTGCCGAACGAGTCCGCGATGGAGACCTCGACGCCCAACGGCGTGAGGCGCACACGGACGCGGTGGGGCTGCCCGTCGGCGATCTCAAAGGGCACCGTGCCGGTGGCGATCGGCAGCGTGTCCTGGCTCACCGTAACGCGGTCCTGAAGCCCCCCGGATCTGGGCTCGAAGGCGACCGTGAGCGCTCCGTAGCCCGGCCCGGCGAGCCCGAAGTTGGACAACTGCGAGTAGACCGTGTCCATCACCGCGAAACAGAGCCCACGCCCCGGCACCGGGCCGCCCATGGTCATGTCGAAGGAAACGTCGAACCCGTACACCGGGCCGTCTGTCAGCGGGAGTACCGCGGAACCGGTCTCGATCGGATTGGGTGCGGTCAGCCGGATCCGCCCGTTGTCCCACAGCGCCGTGCCGTTGAGACGGAAGTCCTGCGGCCCGCCGCCGAGCGCGTAGAAACGCACCGTCCCGGAGTCGCAATCGTCGGGCACGAGGTTGCCGTTGCAGTCGTTGCTCTGACCCAGCAGGATCGCGCACTCGTCGGGCACCAGGTTGCCGTTGCAGTCGTTGCTCGATCCGAGTTCGATGTCGGTGCTGTCCGGCACTCCGTTGCCGTTGCAGTCCAGCACCTGCGGGAACACCGAACTGCTCGCGACCGTCGACAGGCCCGCGGCATCTGTCACCGTCAAACGGAACTCCCAATAGAACGTTTCGCCCGAGTGCCCGGCACCGTCCAGTACCACGTCGGGAGCGCAGTCGACGATCGCGGGCTCCGGGTGCGCGTGCGTGTTGTGACGGATCTGCGCCTGCCAACGGCAGGAGAGGGCTGAGCCGGAGTGCTCCGCGTCAATCACGTCCGCTCGCAGCGGCTGCGTGAAAGTTCCGTTGGGGAAGAACGAACCATTCACCGGGCTCGTGATCGTCACCTGCGGTGGCGTGTTGTTGCCGCTCACCAGAAGCCGCTGCGTCGCCGAGTTGCCCGCGGGGTCACGCACGGTGAACACCACGTCGAAGCGTTGGGGTGCCGTCCCGCCCTCGAACGTGTGCACCGGGTTGGGGTCGCTTGAAGTCTGCCCGTCGCCAAAGTCCCAGAAATAGGTCAGCGCCGCGCCCTCCGGGTCCGACGAGCCCGTGCTCACAAACTGCACCGTGAGCGGGAGGGGCCCGAAGGACACCCGTGGCGACGCCGCGGCCGTGGGCGGTGCATCGAGCCCGTAGCTGATGCGGCGCAGCTGCGAAGTCCCGTCGTCGGCGAACGCGACGTAGTACAGCGATTGGTCGAACGGGTTGTACTCCACGTCAACGATCGATCCCAGGCCTGTCGCGAAGGAGCGGACCTCGACCGGTCGGTCCGACGCGTCGAACAGGAACTGATGGATCCAGCGGCCGACAAAGTCGGCGTGGTAGTAGCTGTTCCGGTAGGCCGCGGGGAAAGCACCCCCGGTGTACCAGGCACCGCCCGTGGAAGAGGTGCCGTTGGGAATGAACCCGGTCCCGGCCACGGGCGCTCCCGGGGCACCGACATTGATCGCGACCGCGTCGTTGCCGCTGAATCCCGCGCAACGGAACGGCATTCCTCTCCCCCACTCGATCGCGGGACGGGCGTGCTCGAAGAGGTTGAGCGTGCCGGGCAACTGAACGAATCCGTCGCAAGGATTCGGCCAGCCCGCCGGCCCGAGTGTCTCCTGGATCAGCAGGTTTCGGAAGGGAACAAAGGGCCCGCACCCCGCCCCCGCGAGCGGGTTGGGAGCGAGCGGGTTCTGGGTCGAGTCGAGCTGGAAGTTCGAGTTCGGAAACAGCCCCTCGAACAGCGGCCAGCCGTAGTTCCCTCCCCCGGAGGGCACCACGTTCAACTCCTCGTACGTCAACCACCCCACGTCGCCGATGTAGAGCGTTCCCGGGTCTCCCGCCGCGGGGTTGGACACTCCCGTGCCCGGGCGGAGCGTCATCCGGAACGGGTTGCGGTTGCCCAGCGTCCACACGCGCGAGCGCGGGGCCCGTGGCCGGGACTGGTCGTAGTAGGGGTTGCTCGACACGCCATCCCCGGTGTCCGGATCGATCCGGAGGACCTTCCCGCTGTGCGAGTCGATCATCTGCGCCCGCAGCGCCCCCACGTCCTCGAACGGCGCGAGGATTCCGTCGGCGAGCGCCGTGTTGCTGCTGCCCGTCCGCGTCCCGCCGTTGTCGGCCTCGTCGTAGCTCGCTCCGTCACCCGCCGCGATCAGCAGGGTCCCGTCTTCCCCGAACACCATCGCGCCCATCGAGTGCGACTGGTGCGTGATGGGGATGCCTGTGGAAGCTGATTCGCCGATGAGGACCGTCCGACTCCCCGCGACCATCGTGTGAAAATCGTCCGCGGCGTCCAGCTCAAACCGAGTGACCCGGCCGATCGAGTCGCGGGTGAAGTCGTTGGCGGAGGGGTCGTACTGGGGTGTTCCGAAGTACGCGAGGTGGTGGTAATCCACGATGTACGAGAGGTAGATGCGACCGTTGTCGAGGAAGTGAGGGTCCAGGGCCACGCCGAGCAGACCGAAATCGCGCCAGTCGCGGGCCTCGTCGCTGATGTCGATCACCGGATGGTCGTGAGTCTCTCCGGCCTCGATCATCCAGACCCGACCGGCCTTCTCCCAAACGAAGGCGCGCCCGTCGGCGGCGAAAACCACCCCAACGGCCTGCTCCCAGCCGCCCCGAACGAGGGAATCGACAAAGCCCGGGGGCACCGACTGCGCGGACGCGATCCCGCTCGCGCAGGCGATGAACAGGGTACAACGCTTCAGCATCCGCCGGCTCCTCGAACTCCCGTGAGGCCTTCACGGTAGAGCAAGATCGGTCGCATTGGAAGACAGATTCTGTGATGGTCCCAGAATCCCTAGCATTCCTGCCGGGTAACGACGGAGTGGATCGAGTGGGGCCGACGACCTCGGGCACAATGGGCTTCTCGTGCGGGGATGACCTTGTGGGGACGAGCGCGGACGGCGTGCGCCCGGAGCCCGCGCGGGCCGGTTTCCAGATGCTGAATGGACGAGACGTGCGCGGTGGGCAACCGGGGGACTGAATGCTGTTTGGAACCGCCAACGCGAAGTGCGCGACCTGCGGCTACGAGCTGGACTTCTCGAAGCACGACGAACTCTGTCCCGAGTGCGGCTCGCCGGTGCTGCAGTCGTACAGCGCGCGCGGGCTGGCGGAGGTCCCCGCGGGGGCGCTCCGCACCTGGAGACTTGGCCTGCTGTTGCGGGCTTGCTCGTTCTGGTCGACCGTGGTGATCCTCGCCGACATCGCGACTCGGCCCCCTGGTCCAGCAATGGCAACGCCGCCACCACCACCCGTGTACGAGATGATCTGGCCCCCCATCGCCTGTGCGCTGGGGATCTGCGGCGCGTGGGGCGGGGTGCTGCTCACCACGGGAGCCTCGGCCCTCGATTACAATCCCCGGTGGCGGCGCTGGCGAAAGGCAACGCGAGCTCTGATGATCATCGAGGCACTCATCCTTGTCAACGCGGCCGCGGCGGCCTTGCTCAACGCGTCGGGGCCCCCATGGCCCTGGGCCGTTGCAGTGGCGGGGATGAGCGTGGGCACCACGGCGGTCGCCCGGTTGGGTACGCTGCTGTGCTTTGTGGGCAACCGGCGGCGCGGGGAACTCGCCTCGCGACTGCTGTTCATCGCCGTGTTGCCGACCTTGATGATCGGTCTCTTTCTGTCGGCCTCACCGATCGTCAGCGGCTGGCGGTCGGAGGGATCGAGAGAACTGCTCGGCTTGTTGTTCGTCACGCTGCTCGGGGCTCAACCGCTCTTGCGCACACTCGCGTTCTGTGAACTCCACGATGTACTGGCCTTGGCGGGCCGCAAGTCCGAGTCCCAATCCGTATGACCACCGCACCCACCTGCATCAACTGCGCCTATCCGTTGAGCAACCTGGCGACCTCGGGTGTATGCCCGGAGTGCGGCGCACCCGCGTCGGCGTCGGCGCGCGTGGAACAACTGCGCGACAGTTCGCTCGGGTACCTGCGCTCGGTGCGCACCGGCGTGCGGCTCCAGGTGGTCGGGATGCTCGGGATCTTTGCGGTGCTTCCCGGGGAAGCCTTCGACCTGAACCCGGCCGCCGCGCGAGCCGCCGACATCGTCGTGCTCGGCTTCACGCTGGCCACCTGCGTCGGGGGCTGGCTCATCGCGTCCGCGGATCCGGGTCGCGCCAACGACGAGGTGTTTACGCGCTTGACGGTTCGCACCCGCGCGTGGACCATCGTGGCCGCATCCGCGGAGACCGCGGCCGAGCTCCAGCGCATGGTGTTGCAGGGAACCTTGTCATCCGTGGTCGCGAGCCTTGGCACCCTCGTGGGCATGGGAGCCGCCATCTACGTGTGCGTAACGCTCGCCAGCCTCGCCCGTCGCACCACCAACGCCCAGCTGATGGGGCGGTCATCACGCCTTGTGAAACTCGCTCGCGCCGCGTTCGTCGGGATGGCGATCCTTACGGGCCTCGACTTCGCGCTGCAGTCGCTAGCCCCCCCCTCCGCACTTCTCGATGTGGGGTTCATGGTTTGCGCGTTGTTCCTCCTGCTTCTCATGCTCGCCTATTTGATCAGCTCCATCCAGGTTGCGATCGGCTTCCTGCGTGAGCTCCGCGCTGCCATCGCCCACCAGCGAGCCCTCGAATCGACCCCCACGCCGAGCTGAGCCCGTTCCGACGTCCGGGGCCGAAAGCCATTATCCTCTCCGATCGGAGGTGGACCAATGGACGAGCCGCGGCTTTCGCTCGACGAAATCTGGAACGTGATCGTGGCGGGCGACGACGTCGAGCGGCGCCCGCTCTCCCGCAGGCTGGAATCGCTGCCCGCTGAGGACAAGCGCTCGCTCACCGAGCGCGTGCTGAAGGAACTCGAGGGTGATTCCAAGCCCACACCGGGCGAAGATCCCGGGCGGGCAAGGCGCGGATGGTTGTTGACCACGCTCGTCCGCATCGCCACGCCGGACAACCCCCTCCGAGACCAGGCCCGCTCGCGCGCTCTCGAGGGCCTCGAGCCCTCCAAAGAGCCCTACGGGTGGGCACGCTACTGGGTGCTCGAGTCGTTCTGCCAGTGCACGGAACCGGCACTCCGCTCGAAAGACCCGCAGCTTCGTGAGATGGCTCAGGCCGCGTTCAGCTCGGCACCCACCGGTGGGAAGGACGGTTCAGATCTGTTCAAGAGCTTGGGGTACGTGATCCTCGCGCTCGACCCGGCCCACGAGGCCGTCGCGGCGATCAAAGCGTTCTTGAAGTTCCGCCGGGACCCCGATTCGGTGCCGCGGCCGGAGGACCTCCTCCCGTGGTTCTCGACGCGTCCGTTCAGGACAGTCTACTGCCCGCACTTTGCGCCCGAGATGATCCAGATCATCCACGACTCCAAGTACTCCGATGCGGTGTTCGATGCGCTCGGCTTTCTCTCACGCATCCCCAGAGGCTCCGAGCGCCGCGGAGGTGCCGCCGCGGCCCTCGCGAAGCTCGTGAAGGATGAGCGGCAGCACTCCTACTGGGACCCCGCGCGGATCCAGGCGATCGAAGCGCTCGGGCTCATCGGCGACGAAGAGCACGTGCCGGTGGTGGCCAAGGACCTCTGCGACGACAACCCCGCGGTGGTGCGGGCCGCGGCGGGCACGATCGCCACGATCTGCGGTGACTCGGCGGTGCCGACGGTGCTGGACCTGGCCCGGCGTGCGGTCGTCGCGCGGCCGGTGCGGCGCGAGAGCATCCTCGATCAGTACGGGACCGCGCTGCGCTGGCTGACCAAGCACCGCGCGACCGTGATCACCGAGCTGTCAGAGATCCTCGGTTCTGCGCGGGACGAAGACCGCCAGATCGCGAACGAGCTGCTGGTGAACCTCGGCGGGGCGAAGGCCTACGAGAAGCTGCGGAACAACGAGCGGTTTGTGGAGTCCCTGCGCCGGTCCGACGAGCAGGTGCAACGTCGCATCGAGGATGTCACGGCCAAAGCGCAGGAAGGGCTCAAGACGTCGCGCTCGATGGACGTCGTCGTCTTCGCGGTCGGCATCGTCCTCGTGCTCTGCGTCTGCGCCGCGGCGATCGCGTACTCAGAGGGCAAGGTCGGCGCGATCGTCGGGGTCGTCGGGGTCGGCGGGCCGGCTTCGTTCCTGCTCTCCGCGTGGCTGGTCTCGACCCGCACCCGAATCCTCGAGGCGACCCAGTGGCTCGTCCATGTGCAGGCCGCGTTCATGGGGTATACACGCCAGTTGCACCAGGCCGACCAGGCGTTCGCGCAGCGCCTCAGCGCCGGCGGCAAGGTTGAGCCCTCGGAACTCGAGTCATACTCCGCCATCGTGGATAGCGCGATGAAGCGGATGCTCGTCCGGCTCGCGAAGCCCCCGACCCAGTCGTGGTTCGCCCGCGGGGTGCCCGCTTCAACGCCGGAGGACCCGAACCCGCCTCGAGCGCCTGTCAACGGGCCCGCTCCGGCGACGCCGGCTCAGCCCCCGAAGCAGCCGTAGCCGCATCAGGGGAACCTTTCGCGGAGGGACAGGCGAAGCGCGATCCCTAGAATGCTCCGAAGGAGGTCCCTCATGAACAACGACCTCATCGTGCTGTCTGCTCGCTTCGTCGACGCGGACACCGGCTCGCCGCTCGACCCCACGGGCATGCGTGTTCGCTTTCTGGACGCGGACGCGCTCCTCGACGACCTGCTCGGAGAGTGCGAACTGCCGGGCGACGGGATCGCGAGAATCATCGTCGCGCCCGGGAGCTACCGATCCGGGCTCTTCGGGTCGGTGGGCCAGGCGTTCGGCGAACTCGAACCCGACGTGTACTGTGAACTCTTCGAGGGCGACCGGATTGTCTACCGCACGCAGGTGAAGTGGGATCTGAATCCCGAGGCCGTCAACGCGGCGTCGGGGCTGAATGAACGCACGCTCGACCTAGGAACCTACCGGGTGAGGCGCGGCGAGGGTCTTGGCGAAATCGACGTGACCAAGTTGCCCTGGACACCGCCGATGTAAGAACGGCGGGCGCATGAAAAACCCCCGCCAATCGCGGCGGGGGTCTGAGAAGTACACGAATGCGGAGTACCGAAGTGCTCTGAACGATGGCCTATGGCCTAAGGCCTATGGCCCATTGCCTAGTGCGCACTGCCCATTGCCCTCTTCTCAGCATCCCGGGAAGCCGATGCCGCCCGCGTCCCACGCGCTGAAGAACGAGATCACGTCGTCGCCGTCGACGCCGCCGTCGGTGGTCACGTCGGCACAGGTGTTGCCGTTGTCCCAGTCGCCGAAGAAGGTGATCACGTCATCGCCGTCGATGCCGCCGTCGTTGTTGTAGTCGCCGAAGCAACCGTCGGCCTGCCAGGGGCAGGGGGTCGTGCAGGAGATGTTGAGCAAGCCGCAGCCGTTCGCGGCCTGGTACCCGCCCACGCGGATCTTGTAGAACGTGCCGGGAACAGCCGCGAAGCTGACCCGCGACTGAACGCCGAGCGTGTCGTCGTTGCAGCCGAGCACGCTGGTCGGGGGGCACGCGAAGGCGTCGCCGTACGCGGCGAGCTTGGTATCGAAGGTCGAACCGAAGGTGTCGACGGTCACCGTGCCGGCGCAGGTGGCCTGATAGATGAACCAGACGTCCTGATTGACCTGCTGGTTACCGGCGATATCCGTGCACAGGCCGTTGGCCACGCCGTCCGTGGTCGCGCCGCGGTTGCTGAAGCCGACCGTGCCGTTGCCCACGAAGATATCGTTCGCGCACACGTTGTTGGGCAGGTTGCCCATGTTGAGCTGGTAGTTTCCGGTCCCGTTGGCGAAGCCGTTCATCCGAATGTAGTAGGTGGTGCCCGCGGTCTGCTGCCAGACCACGCGGGAGAGCAGGCCCGAGCCCGCGTCGTCGTTACAGGCGACGATGGTGCTCAGGTCGCCGGGGCAGCCCGAGTGGACGGACAGGGCGGTGTCGTAGTTGGAGCCCTCGGTGTCGGCGACGTAGAAGCCGGTGCAGTCGGCGACGAAGGAGTACCACACGTCGGGAGAGGCCGACGACGCGGCGCAGTTGGCCGAGCCGTCGTTGCTGGCGCAGCGGGTCGAGCCGGAGGCCGTCCCGCCGACGGCGATCGGAGTCGCCGCCGAGCAGGAGTCGTTCGCCGGACGGAGGGGGTTGATGACCAGGGTACCGGTGCCCTGAGCACCGCTGAAGCCGCCAACACGGACCCAGTAGGAGACACCGCGGGTGGCGGCCCAGGTCAGCGAAGAGCCGGCTCCGCAGCTGTCGTCGCTGCAGGCGATGGCCTGGTAGGGGCCGGAGGGGCAACCG
>JBMOHX010000073.1:0-12956 GCA_049317625.1 Phycisphaerales bacterium | reverse complement strand
GGCGAGCACCGAGCCCAGCAGCACGTTCACGCAGCGCTGGAGCTGGTTCTGGCGCGCGGCCCGCACGGCCGCGATCGACTCGGGAGTGAGGACCAGCATCGCCATGATGAACCCCGCGAGCGCGGGCGGGGCGCCGGCGTTGAGCACGAGCGCATCGAGGGGGACGGAGATGCCCTTGGCGACGAGGATGACCGCCGCGCCGTAGAGAGCGAGCATCGCGGCGTGGTACGCGGTCGGCGCGGAGGACTCCGCGTGGTGACCGTGGCCAGGGCCGTGCGACGCCTTGCTGTGGCTTTCATCCGCGTAAACGAAGAACTCTCGGTTCCAGCGTGTCTGGAAGAGGAGGAAGATCGCGTAGATCGCGACCGAGCTGACACACAGGAAGCCCATCTGAAACTGCGTCAGGGTCGGGCCCGGCGTGGCGCGAGTGAAGTTCGGCAGCACGAGGCTCAGGATCGACAGCGGGATGATCATCACCAGAAACGCGGGTGCGCTGTCGGGGTTGTACGACTGCTGGTTGTGCCGGATGCCGCCGAGCAGGAGCGCGAGGCCCAGGTAGCCGTTGAGGACCAGCATGATCACCGCGAACATGGTGTCGCGGGCGAGCATGGGCTTCTCGTCTCCGGTCGACATCACCAGCCCGACCATCGCGGCCTCGAGGCCCGTGATCGCCATCGTGAGCAGCAGCGTGCCCCCGGGTTCGCCGAGCCTGTGCGCGAGGACTTCGGCGTGGCGCACGATCGCGAGCGCGCCGAGGATCACGATCGCGCTGAGGAAGATCAGGATGACCGCCGCGAGCGCGGGAGTGCCGGAGGCGGCCACGAGGTGCGACTTGCCGAACATCACGGCAGCCACCGTGGAGGCGAGCAGCGCGAGCGGCCACTCGCTGAGGAGAGCGGGAGTCGGGCGATGGGCGGGGGAGTTCGTCATCTGGAGGAGGAGAACCGAAAGTGTGCGGCGAAGTGTACAGCAAGGACGCCATCAAAGCCCGAGGGCCGTGAAGCCGACTTCGATGTTCCAGTCGTGAGGCCACACTCGACCGCGAGCGTGACTGGTCTCTCCACGGCGTCGACTGCGGCCTCTCTCCGGTGTCATGGACGTTCCCCGTTTACGCGGCGCTTATCCCGCCCGGAGGCGCTTCACATACCCTTGAAGCTCAGATGCCCGACACGCTCCCGCCAGCCCGGCCCGACCCCGACCAGTTGCTGGCCGAACTTGCCCGCGCCAAGGGTCCCGGCGCGGACCGCACCGATGAGCCGGGCGCTTCGTCCCGCGGCACGCTGAAGGTCTTCTTCGGCATGGCACCGGGCGTCGGCAAGACCTACGCCATGCTCGCGTCGGCTCAGCGTGCCGCAGCGAAGGGCGTGGACGTTGTCGCCGGGATTGTCGAAACGCACGGGCGGACCGAGACCGAGCAGATGCTCCTTGGCCTGGACATCGTCCCCCGTCGCAAGGTCGAGTACCGCGGGGCCGACGGTGGCTCCGCGCCCGTCACGCTCGCTGAGTTCGACGTCGAGACCTCCATCGCGCGCCGGCCGGACATCCTGCTCATCGACGAACTCGCCCACACCAACGCCGCGGGGAGCGCGAGGGAGAAGCGGTGGCAGGACGTGCAGGAGTGTTTGAAGGCTGGGATCAACGTCTACACCACGCTCAACGTGCAGCACATCGAATCGCTGAACGACGTGGTGGCGCAGATCACGGGCGTGAAGGTCCGCGAGACGGTGCCGGACTGGGTGATCGACGAGGCCGAAGAGATCGAGCTCGTGGACGTGCCCCCCGAGGTGCTGCACGAACGGCTTCGAGCGGGGAAGGTGTACCTCGGCGAGAACGCGGCTCGAGCGGTCGACACTTCGGACGGCTTCTTCCGCAAGGGCAATCTCACCGCGCTGCGGGAGCTCGCGTTGCGGCGCACCGCCGCGTGGGTTGACTCGGAGATGCGGAGGTACAAGTCGGACCGGGGCATCAAAGCGGTGTGGCCGGCGGGCGAGCGGGTGCTGGTCGCGGTGAGCCCGAGTCCGATGTCGCCGCGGCTGGTGAGATCCGCCAAGCGGATGGCCGCGGGGATTCACGCGGACTTGCTCGCGGTGTACGTCGAGACGCCGAGAACCGCGGGCATGCGGACCGCAGATCGCGACCGGCTCTCCCAAACCCTCCGTCTGGCCGAGAGCCTTGGCGCGTCGACCACGACGCTCACCGCGGACAACGCGGCGCACGAACTGATCGCCTTCGCACGCTCGCGGAACGTGAGCCGCATCGTGGTCGGCAAGACCGGGCAGCCGCGCTGGCGAGAGTCGCTCTTCGGCAACTTCGTGAACAATCTGATCCGCGAGAGCGGGGACATCGACATCCACGTGATCCGGGGCGATTCGGGCGCCACCGAAGGTGCAAGGCCTGCCGACGCCGTGCCGCGCGCGGACTCCGCGTCGCTCGTGACGAGCCGACTCCCCGGCATCGGGCTCGCGCTCGCGTTTATCGCGGGGGTCACGATCCTGGGCCGTGTCGCCTTCGATGGCCTTGACCTCACCAACGTCGCGATGATCTATCTCGCGGCGGTCGTTGTTGCCGCGGTACGACTCGGGCGCGGACCAGCGGTCGTCGCGGCGGTCGCGGGGGTCGCGGCGTTCGACTTCTTCTTTGTCCCGCCGAAGCTGACCTTCTCGGTGTCGGACGTGCAGTACCTGCTGACGTTCGCTGTCATGCTCTTTGTGGGAATGCTCACCGCTCACCTCACAAGCCGCGCCCGCGGGCTCGCGGACGCGGCGGGTGAGCGTGAGCGGAGCACTTCGGCGCTGTACGCCATCACCCGCGAGCTCGCGTCCGCTCAGGACGCTCGCGAAGTCGCATCGGTGGGCGCTCGGCATGTCAGAGACGCCATGACCTGCGACGTGGTGATCGCGGTCGAGGCGAAGTCCTCGCGCGATACGGGCACCAGCGAGCACAAGCCGATCTCAGGGCTCGATGCCCTCGCGACCGCGGGATCCCCCGATTGGTTCGACGACCGCGAGCGCAGCGTCGCGCAGTGGGCTCTGAACAACGGCAAGCCCGCGGGCTCCGGGACGCAGAAGCTCCCCTCGGCCGCCGGGCATCATGTGCCCGTCGTGGGCTCCGCCGGGGTTGTCGGCGTTCTCTCGCTGCGTCGGAAAGAGGTGCCACGCCCGTTGGATACCGCCGGGATGCGCCTCCTTGATGCGTTCGCGACCCAGATCGCCTCCGCGCTCGAGCGTGTGCAGCTTATGGAGAGTCAGCAGGCGAGCCGGGTCGAGGCCGAACGCGAGCGGCTCCGCAACGCGCTCCTCAGCTCCGTCTCGCACGACCTCCGAACCCCCCTCGCGAGCATCACCGGTGCCGCGAGCACCCTCGAGCAGTCCGAAGCCACCATCGAACCGGCCACCCGAGGTTCGCTCCTGCGCACGATCGTCGCCGAGTCAGGCCTGCTCAACGACATCATCGCCAACCTCGTCTTCGCGACCCGCCTCGAGTCGGGCGGTGTGTCGCTCAGGAAGGAATGGACCACGGTCGAAGAGATTGTCGGCGTCGGCCTGTCGCGTCACCGCGCAGAGCTCGCGGGCCGGCCCTTCAGGATCCAGCTCTCGCCGAACCTGCCGATGATCCGCGTCGACAACGCCATGCTCCCGCAGGTGGTGCACAACCTCGTCGAGAACGCGCTCCGGTATACCCCCGCCGGCACCCCGATCAGCCTGGTCGCGTGGACCACCGAGGGACGGCTGGTGCTCAAGGTCTCGGACGAGGGCCCGGGGCTCGCGGAAGACGAAGCGGCTCGCGTCTTTCAACGCTTCTTTCGAGGCCGCGCCGCGAAGGAAGCCGCGGGCGGTGCGTCGCGCACGGGGATGGGGCTCGGACTTACGATCTGTGACGGTGTGGTGCGGGCGCACGGGGGACGTATCTGGGCGGAGCCGAACGCGCCGAGGGGCGTGTCGTTTCTTTTCTCATTGCCCGTCGAGAGCCCGCAACCAGTCCTCGGTCCGGATGTCGAGGAGGAGAAGGCCACATGAGTGAGAGACCAGCGACACCACTGATGGCCTCGCCACGGTCCCGCGCCCACAGCCCTCTGGTGCTGATCATCGAGGACGAGGAGGCGATCCGTCGCTTCCTGAAGGCCACGCTCGAGGCCAACGACTTCAGGGTGAAGGAATCCAGCACCGCGCACGACGGCGTGCTGCAGGCGGTCACCGTGCGCCCGGATCTCATCCTGCTCGATCTCGGACTGCCCGACGGCGACGGCCTCCAGGTCACGAGGACCATCCGCACCGAGTCGGCGGTTCCCATTGTTGTGCTGTCGGCCCGGGGCCAGGAGATCGACAAGGTCGCCGCGCTCGACGCGGGAGCCGATGATTACCTGACCAAGCCGTTCGGCGTCGGGGAGCTGCTCGCCCGCATCCGCGTGGCGCTCCGCCACTCCGCGCTCGCCGGATCGGCGGGCGCGACGGGTGACACCTCGCCGCCCCGGCCCTACGAGACCACGGCCCACGGCCGTACGCTGCGCGTGGACACTGTTGCGCGGCTGGTTCACATCACCGATGAGAACGGCCGACGCGAGGTCAGGCTCACCCCCACGGAGTTCAAGCTCCTCGCGTTCCTTGTGAAGCACGCGGGAAAGGTCTTGACGCACCAGATGATCCTGAAGGAGGTCTGGGGGCCGCAGCATCAGTCCGACGTTCAGTACCTCCGCGTCTACGCCGGAGAACTCCGGAAGAAGCTGGAGTCCGACTCTGCGCAACCGGCATTCCTGATGACCGAACCGGGCGTGGGCTACCGGCTCTTCGTGGAGTAGGCGGAGCAGCCGCTCGTCGCGTGCCGGTGTCGACGTGGCCGCACGCGACAGGCACTTGCACCGCAGCCGAACGGACGAGGTCCGCCCCCCACCGCCGCGGCCACACGGAACGCGGGCGGCGGACGCGTCCTCTTGAGCGGGGGCGGCCTCGCGCCCGTCGCCCCGGGATCCCTGGAGGAGCGATGACAGTGACGGGCGTCCGCCGCCAGCATCCGAGCGGACCGCTCTGCATAGGAAGTAGTGCTCTCTTCTCGTGGCATCCACTCTGAGTGATGCCGCCGCCACGCCCGCGCTCGACGGGCGGCTCCGAGGACTTCCGCAGCAGAAAGCGAGCTCGGTCGTGCACGGCCACGGTGTTGGTGCAAGCGGCTTCGGCGACTGATGGCGGCCACGGACGCCGCACCCGGGAGTCCTCGCGCGGGCGAATGCGGGAAGGTTCCGCTGTTGATAGAGAGCGCTGCGGACACAACGGTCATCCCGAGCGTCACACGGAGTCTGCCAGCGTCGATCGGGACCGCCAGATCCGGAACTCACTCGACGCCCCGGCGACCAGAAAGCACACCCATGTCGAACAAGAACTCCGTCGTCTCCATCTTCACCACCCAAGACCTCGCGGAAGCCGCGATTAAAACCCTCCGGGCCGGAGGCATCGACCTCAAGCGGATGTCGCTGATGGGGCGTGGGTACCACAGCGAGCAGCACGTTGTCGGCTACTACACCGCGGGCGACCGGATGCGAGTCTGGGGCAGCACAGGCGCATTCTGGGGCGGGATGTGGGGCCTGCTGTTCGGCTCGGCATTCTTCTGGTTGCCGGGAGTCGGCCCGCTCATGCTGGCGGGCCCGATCGTGGCATGGATCATCGGCGCGCTGGAGGGCGCGGTCGTCGTCGGCGGTCTGAGCGCACTCGGTGCCGCCCTTTACAGCATCGGCGTTCCGAACGACAGCATCCTCGAGTACGAGACCGCGATCAAGGCCGAGCAGATCGTGCTGGTCGTTGACGGGACCCCTGAGGACGTACAGAAGGCCGAGCGGATCCTGCATGGGACCGGGGCGGTGAAGACCACGCTGCACATCGGCTCTGCTGTGGCGGCATAGGCGCGAAGTCACACCTGCCTCCGCGCGACGGCGACCCACCACGGCCCATACAGCTCTCTGGAGTAACTCCGATGCCACACTCGACGCGCACGATGACATCCCTCCGCGAGGGGCACGCTCGGAGGCTGGTCCCGACACACGGGGCATCGCCGGCCGGTGCACGCTCGCACCTCGCCGAACCAGAACGGGCCGACTTGCACTCACGGCACACCGCGTTTGTCCAACTGCTCTCCGACACGACGACGCTCCGTGATCTGTACGCGAAGCACGCGGCGCAGGCCAGCGGGCCGCTGTCGAGGGTCTTCGCGCTGATCTGCCAGCGGCACCGCGTCGAGCACGAACGGCTGGTTGCACTCCTCGCGGCGCACGTCCGCACGCTCGGGGGCGAGCCGCTGGTGATGGCTGGCGACATCGCGGCGATGACACGGATCCCAAGACCGCCGCGGGCACGCGAACCCATGGACGCGCAGGTCGAGCGGCTGCTCAACGCCCACGAACGCATCGCCGAACAGGCCATCGCGCTCGTCACGTCCTGCGGCAACGCTGTCATGGGCGGGGCCGCCCGAGACGACACCGCTCTGATCGCCTCCGAACTCATCCTTACGGGCAAGCTCCACGTCTGGCTTCTCGCCGAACACCTGCGGCACATGTCCAACGCCTCCACCATGATGGCGAGGGCGGCGTGCATCACGGGGAGGCTGGTCCTGCCCTTCTGCTGAATCCGCGTTCACCGCGGCGAGCCGGCATTGTCGCCGGAAGCCATCGCCGCATCGTCACCGGGCGTCATCGCCCTCTCAAGAAGCGAGTCTGCAATGTCCAGTCACAACCCGTCTCACCAGTACCAGCCCCAGAACCAGCCGACCGCGGCGCAGTCCCCCCAGGCGACCCCGGCGTCCTCAACGCCGGTCGCTGCGGCAACGAAGGGTGAGGCGTGCACAAAGGCCAGCGGCAAGTGCGGCTGCGGCAAGTGCCAGTCGCACATCCGCACGCGCGCGTACGAGATCTCCCAGGCCCGCAACGGCGGCCCTGGAAATGCGGTCAGCGACTGGTCGCAGGCCGAGAAGGAACTCAGCGTGGCAGCAGCGGCGAAGGCGTGACCTCTGCCCCGGGCGTGGATGGCGGGTTTCCTAGCGGAGGCACGCTCTCTACCGCCCCGACAAAGTCGGTCAGCTGCTTGGGCCTCATCGCTGCGCGCAGGGCGTTGAGGATGGCGAGCACGTCGATGATCTCCTGAGCAATGGCGCCGGCGACGGGGGCCAGCACGCCTCCGCTCGCCAGGCCCATTCCAACAATACTCAACGCCATGCCACCGATCGCGCTCTGGAGCGCGATGCGGCGCATGCGCCGGCTGATGTGCATGAACTCATCGACCTTCTCGAGCGAGCTGTCCATGATGACCACGCCCGCGGACTCGGTGGTGATGTCGCTGTTCTGACCGATCGCGATGCCGACGGTCGCCGACATGAGCGCGGGCGCATCGTTGATGCCGTCGCCGACATAGAGCGTGCGTGCCTTGTCGGCCTCGGCTCTCACGATTGCCACCTTCTCCTCGGGCGTCTTCTGCGCGAACACCTCGGTGATGCCGACCTGCTCGGCGAGGTATCGCACTTCGGACTCGCGGTCTCCCGAAACAATCATCAAGCGGTTGAAGCGGTGCCGCGGCATCAGGTGCCTGATGAACGACACGCCCTCGCTCCGGGGCTCATCGCGGAAGCGGTAGGCCGCGGCGTAGCGATCGTCGATGACGACGAAGCACTCGAGCCCACCCGCGTGTGCCGGGATCGCGTCAGAGCCGGGGACCGGCTTCCTCGATATCTCGCCACGGCTGGTGATGCGGACGCTGTGCCCGTTGACCGTGCCCCGCATGCCTTCGCCGGGCGGCTCGCTGATCTCGCTGGCCTCGTGCAGCGCGACCTTCTGCGCCGCGGCCGCTTCAAGGATCGCGTGCGCGAGCGGGTGCTTGGAGTATCGCTCGAGGCTGGCGACAAGCCCGAGTACATGGAGCGCGTCGTGGTCGGCGTCGTTCCCGGGCGCGATCACTTGCTCGGTCAGACGCGGACGACCGTACGTGAGCGTCCCCGTCTTGTCGAAGATCGCCGTGGTGCAGGTGGCGATGGTCTCCAGCACCGCGGGGTTCTTGACGATGATGCCGCAGCGGGCGCACAGCGAGATCGCCCCGATGATCGCGACCGGGATCGCGATCAACAGCGGGCACGGTGTGGCGACGACCAGCACGGCGAGGAACCGGCTCGACTCGCCGCTCACGCCCCACGCGACGAGCGCGATCACGACGGCGAGCGGGGTGTACCACGCGCCCAACCGATCGGCCAGGCGGCGCATTTGGGGCTTGTTCTCCTCGGCCCGGAGCATCACCTGCATGATCTTGGCGTACCGCGAGTCGGCCGCGGGGCGTGTCGCGCGGATGGTCAGAGCCGCATCGCCGTTGATCGCGCCGGAGATCACGTCCGACCCCGGCGTCTTGGACATCTGGAAAGGCTCGCCCGTCAAGAATGATTCGTCCATCACTCCGCGACCCTGGGTGACGACGCCGTCGACGGGGCAGATGTCGTGAGGAAAGATCGACAGCGTGTCGCCGATCGCGACCTCGGTGAGCGGTACGTCCACCACATCGGCACCTACGCGCTTGTGCGCGATCGAGGGCATGCGCTTGGCAAGCGCCCGCAGCACCGACGATGCGCTGCGTACCGCGTAGCTCTCCAGAGCCTCGCCCCCTGAGAGCATGAGGACGACCAGAGCGCCCGCGAGATACTCGTGCAGCAACACCGACGTGACGATGGAGATTCCGGCCAACAGATCGGCCCCGAACTGCAGCTTCAGAACCTTGCGTACGAGCTGGTACACCAGCGGACTTCCACCGGCGGCGAGCACGATCCACAACGGCGTGTTCCGTGTCAGCGGGCCCGCGTGCAACCCGAACCGCAGCACCAGGTGAGCCGCGATCCCCGCGAGCGCCACAGCGGCGATGACGAGCATACCGCGCGAGGCAAGAAACGCCGTGAACTTGGACCTGGTCGCGGCGGGCGGGGGCGTTGTCATAGGAAACCGTAGCGGAAACACCGGGAACGCCAATGAGGAGAGTTCCGCGATTGCCGGTCGGCGAAGCGTATCGGCCGCCACTGCGAGCCCGCGGGCCGCCGCGAGCCGCGGGCTGGATGCGGGACCTTTCCCCCGTTGCCAGCCGAGTGTCGTTGGCCCACCATGAAGTCAGTGATATCGACGACTCGCCACTCGGGCGGAAGTGCGTCGGAGCGCAGAAGGACACGGACATGAAGACGTCAACCACCACCCGCGACGACCGCACCCACCTCAAAGAACCCGTGACCCCATCTGCATCGGGCGAGGTACAGGGCTTCTCGCACGTCCAGCGGACGGCATTGGCTCTCGACGCCACCGCCGCGCTCACGAGCGTGGAAAGCCTGCAGCAACTGCTCGCCGACACGATCACGATGCGCGATCTCTACAAGAAGCACCACTGGCAGGCGGCCGGCCCGACGTTCTACATGATGCACCTGCTCTTCGACAAGCACGCCGCGGAACAGTCAGATTTGGTCGACTTGCTTGCCGAACGGGTGCAGACCCTCGGCGGCGTCTCGATCGCGATGGCGGCGGATGTCGCGGAGGTCACGCTGATTCCCAGGCCGCCTAGAGGCCGCGAAGACACCGAGGCTCAGTTGGCTCGCTTGCTCCACGCCCACGAAGTGATCTTGATGGAAGCGCGGGCGATGGCCAGGAACTCCGCCGCGGCGGGCGACGTTGGGACCAACGACATCATCGTTTCCGACGTGATCCGCACCGGAGAGTTGCAAGTGTGGTTCCTCGCTCAGCACGTCTAGCAGACCGACTCGACCTCGGGGAAGCCGCCAATGAGCCCGTACATCTCACCCACTCTCGCAGAGCAAGACCCCGAGCGAGTCCCAACGCCCCGAGCACCCGGCGAGGCATGGGGGCCGGGGTCCGACAGCATGGAGATCGAAGCGCCGCTGTCAAGCTTGCAGAGTGGTATGGTCGACGATCGTCAGGACCAACTGATGGCCCGAGACTCGGCCGATGGACGCCCGCCCTCCCATCGTCAGCGATTCGCGGCATGGAAGTGGCTCCTGATCGTCGGCTCCCTCCTCATCATCGCCGGCGCAACGTTCGCCCTGGCGCGGGGTGTCGGGATCGGGGTGCTTGTCCTCGGCACGCTCCTGAGCTTCGGCTACTTTGCTCTTGCCGGCGGGCCTTCATGGGGTGCCGGGCTCCTGCGTCGGACAGAGGAACGCAAGGCACGAAGGCAGGCCACACTCGACGTGCGGGCGCTGGATGCAGCGGGCCGTCCCGCGAAGTAAGGGCGGGAGAGCCAGCGGCGGCGACGCCCATGGTTGGAGCAGCGCGCATCGGTGCCGATGAACCCACCGACCGCGGCGGCTGATGTCGACGGTGACAGATTCGAATCGGACACATTCAGTTCGGCTGCACCGCGACGCCGCGTAAGCGCCGCCAGAGGCCGGAGTGAAATCGCCACGGGCGATGAAGGGCAACATCATGAAGACGGACATTCAACTCAAGCAGGACGTGATGGAGGAGATTCGGTGGGAGCCCACCGTCACTTCCACCGACATCAACGTAACCGCGGAAAAGGGCGTCGTCACGCTCAGCGGCACGGTTCCCTACTACGCCGAGAAGTGGGCGGCCGAGCGTGCCGCGCAACGCGTGGAGGGAGTGAAGGCGATCGCGGAAGAGATCGAAGTAAACCTCTTCGGCGAGCACAATCGCAACGACGCGGACGTCGCGAAGGCCGTCGTTTCGGCGCTCCGATGGCACGTCTGGATCCCCAAGGAGATTCAGGCGAAGGTCGAGGACGGTTGGGTGACCCTCACCGGCACGACCAACTGGGGCTACCAGCGCACCTCCGCAGAGGAGGCGATCCGCTTCCTCTCCGGCGTCAGGGGCGTGACCAACGACATCGCGCTGAAGGCCAGTGTCCAGCCCGCGGCCGTGAAGGACTCGATCGAGAAGGCCCTCAAGCGGAACGCGGAGGTTGACTCCGACAAAGTCAACGTCGCCGCGGACGGTGGCAGGGTGACGCTGACCGGCAGCGTCCGCTCGTGGGATGAGCGCACGGAAGTCGAGTCCGCCGCGTGGGGCACGCCCGGCGTGACGGGGGTTGAGAACACGCTTGTCGTGTCGTACTAGACGACCAACCAGTGCCGGCATCCCGGAAGGGATCTCGGCACCTTTCGTGTGTGGTTCGATCCCTTCTCACCAGCTTCGACCGTTGCCCTTCTTTGGGATTCGAAACCACGCCGACGCGAAAGGTACCCATATGTCCCCCGCTCTCTCCAAGAACCTCAGCCTCGCCTGTTTCGTCGCTGGCTTTCTCTCCATCGCGGCATCCATCGGGATCTGGATGTTCTACAAGACCGCCGACGTGGGGCACGCGGAGCGGTTTGGCATCTTCGTCGGTCTGTGGGCTCCCACCTTCTTGATCCTGTCCGAGCGACTGCGGGGCCGGCAGGTATGACCGCGGGCCGCTAGGACAGGGCACGAAGCCCGAATCGCCGATCACGATGCACCCTATGGAGACCTCTCTTGCCGATCGCGACCGTCAATCCGTTTACCAATGAAACGCTCAAGTCCTTCGTCGAGCTGACTCCGGCAGACCTCGAGACCGCAGTCGCGGCCGCGCACTCGCAGTCCGGGTTGTGGCGTCGCACTTCGCACGCGCATCGTGCCGCACTCCTGAGCAAGGTCGCGGCAGCCCTGCGGTCACGGGCCAAAGAGCTCTCCGTCCTGCTCACGACCGAGATGGGCAAGCTCATCGCCGAGAGCGCCGGGGAGATCGAGCTCAGCGCGGCAATCTTCGACTACTACGCCGACAACGGGGAAGCGTTCCTGGCCGACAGGCCGCTGCAACCCGAGCACGGGGACGCCCTCGTCAGGACGAGCCCGCTGGGCGTGGTGCTGGGGGTCGAGCCGTGGAACTTCCCGTTCTATCAGGTGGCCCGCTTCGCGGCTCCGAACATCATGATCGGGAACGTCGTGCTACTTAAGCACGCGTCGAACGTACCGCAGTGCGCGATCGCGATCGAGGACATCTTCCGCGCGGCCGGCGCGCCATCCGGGCTCTACACCAACCTCTTGATCCCCGGGCGTCACATCTCCACGCTTCTCGATGACCCTCGCGTGAAAGCGGCGTCGCTCACCGGCAGCGAAGCGGCCGGGGCGAGTCTGGCGTCTTGCGCCGGCAAGAACCTGAAGAAGTCGGTTCTCGAACTCGGCGGGAGCGACGCCTTCATCGTTCTCGAGGACGCGGATATCGACAGCGCGGTCGAGTGGGCGTACATCGGACGCATGAACAACACGGGGCAATGCTGCGTCGCCGCCAAACGGTTCATCGTGGTGGACGCCGTAGCTGAGGAGTTCACCAAGAAGTTCGTTCAGAGGATGAGCAACCTGAAGGTGGGCGATCCTCAGGATCCGACCACCCAACTCGGTCCGCTCAGTTCCGAGGAAGCCGCTGTGCACCTGACCGAGCAGGTTGACCGAGCGATAAAGGACGGTGCCGAGGCGCTTCTGGGCGGCAAACGCATCGACCGCAAGGGTGCCTTTGTCCAAGCGACGGTCCTCACGGGACTCAAGCCCGGATCGCCCATCTCGTATGAGGAGATGTTCGGACCTGTCGCAGTGATCTACCGGGTGAAGGACGAACACGAAGCAATCACCCTCGCGAACGACTCACCCTTCGGCCTCGGCTGCTCGATCTTCACGCGCGACATCGCGCGAGGCTCGCGCATCGCGGATCAGATCGATACCGGCATGGTCTTCATCAACCACCCGACATGGACCGCGCCCGAGCTTCCGTTCGGCGGCGTCAAGAGATCAGGGTACGGCCGCGAGTTGTCCGCTCTCGGTATCGAGGAGTTCGTGAACAGGAAGCTCATACGTGTCAGCGCTCTCGATGACCCCATGTAGCCCGGAACCGTTGTCCCGGAGTCCCTGGCGAGCTTGCACACGCACAGATTCGCGCCGCGCGACGCCGGCGCGGTGACCGTGCTCCGGAACC
>JBMOHX010000072.1:0-12971 GCA_049317625.1 Phycisphaerales bacterium | reverse complement strand
TGCAACTCGCATCGTCGGAGCGGGGTGTGCCGATGACCTCGTTCTTCTTCGACCCCGAGTACCGCTCGTCGGCGTTCGGGAGGTTGCAGAGCGGGGTCGACACAGCGGAGGGCGCGACCCACCCGTCGACCGTGCTCGACGTGTCGATCCTGGCGCGGCAGCTGCTTTCGCTCCCTCGGACGAGGCCCGTGGTGGTGCCGGGCGCATACAGCGGGTGTCCGGGTGCGCCGGCGGTGCTCGCGGCGTCCGTGTCGCCGCTGCCCGATGCGAGGTACGCGTGGGAGATCGAGCGGGCTGATCAGCCCGGGACGTTTGATCCGCTGGTCGACGGTCCACTTGTCCGGCGCGGCGTGGTTGTGGCGGGCGTGCGCGGGGCGGCCTCGGCGACGCTCACCCTCTCGGGGCTCTCCGGCTGGCACAACGCGGGCTGGGTCAGCCCGGGCCGAGGGAGCGTTCGATTGGTGGAGACGATCGACGGGCGGCCCGTGCGATCGATGCCGATCCAAGTGTCGGTGTGCGCCACGGACTTCAACTGTTCCGGCGGCGTGGACGGCGACGACGTCGTGGCGTTCGTGACGAGCTGGGATGTCGGAGCCGCCGAATCGGACTTCAACGGCAGCGGGGGCGTCGACGGGGATGATGTGATCGACTTCTTTGAGTCATGGGACCGAGGGTGCTAGCAGCCGTATGAGACAACCAACGCTCCATCTTTTCACGGCGATTCTGGCCTTCGGAGCGGTGGTCGCATCCACTCCGGCGGCGTATCGGCTGACCGATGCCGATCCTGATGTTCAATCGCTCACGAACATCCCGCTCACCGGGTTCAACTCTTTCGATCCCTGGCTCTCGACAGGAACCGCGCTCCGAGCGGCACCGTTCTTTGACGGCAACGCGAGCGCGGGGATCGCGCACGTGGGGCAGCCGGTTTTCGTGCCGGACCCGATGACCGCGACCCAGTTGACTGTCGGCGCGGGTGAGGGCGCGCGGTTCGCGCCGGGCGATCTCGTGCGGGTCTCGCGGACCGGCGAGCTGCTGAAGGTCAACTCGGTCATCGGCGACGAACTGAACGTGACGCGCGGGCAGTTTGGTTCCTCGGCGGCGGCGCTGGTGGACGGGGATGCGCTCACGATCGCCACGCGGTGCACGTCGTTTGTGTGCTGGTACTTCTGCGAGCAGCCCGAGGATGCGCCTCGCTCAACGGTGTGGGAGCTCGATCGTCGCAGCGTACCCGCCGCGACGTTCGCGTTGACGCTCGGGCGCGAGTCGGGGGACTGGCGGTTCGACGCGGCCGTGTCGGGCTCGGCGACGATGTCGGTCACGATCCCATTCGACCCGCGTGGCCGGTGGTTGCTGGTGAGCCTCGCGCACGCGAACCTCGCGACCGAGCCGGCGGACGAACTGCTGCTCACGGTGTTCGACCCCGCGACTCAGCAGACGCTGACCGCAGCGGGCGAACTCGCGACTCCGTTCTCGGCCGCGCTGATCCCGGACTCGGCGACGATCGGCGACCGACTCGCCCGGGGCACCGGGCCTCGGCGGAGCGCGCTGGGGATCTGCATCCCGGCGATCGTCGCCGATGTGGTGGCCGACGGTCGCGTCCTTGGTTCGGGGATCGCGACGGTGCCCGCGTCGATGCTTGCAGACGGGCGTGGCGTCTCCGGGCATGTGACGTACCAGAACTTCGAGTCATGCGTGTGGGCCGCGAACTACTCGGCGGGCTCGTTCGGGGGCGGGGACAACGACGCCCGCGCGGGCATCGCCAACGGTGCGCTCCACGTCTTTGATCGCGGTAGAACCTATCTCAACTTCCGGCACCAGAGCGATCCCGGTACCTCGCTGTACGGCGGGGTGACGAGCGTGGATCCGTACCTGTTCGGCGAAGGGGCGCTTCGCATCGCGAGGCCCGCGTTCGACGATCGGGTCAGCAACATCGCGCTGCCCGCGACCGCGGAGACCATCGCCGAGCTCGGCGGTTTGCACCCCTCGGGGCTTCCCGCGCTCAAAACGCGACGGGTCGCCGCGGCGCTGGTCGATGGCGCGGCGCTGGATCGGCTGCGGCTTGGCATCCTCGGCAACTCCAGGGCTGTCTACCCGCAGGTGTATCCGCTCCGGCTCTCGGACGGGTCCTTCCCGGGTCGGTTGTGCCGCAGCAACTTCGTGGACATGGGTGTGGTCGGGCAGGCCCCGCTCTACGGGAACGGGCTCTTGGTCGGGCACATCGGGCCCGTGCCGTGGTGCAACTGGTCCGAGCCGAATCAAACAAGCGGTGCTTACGGCGTTGACTGTTCCGCGGAACTCCCGCGGTGCGTGGCGAACCCCGACACCTCTCCTGTCGTGGTGCCGCCCTCGGTTGCCATGGAGTCCTTGCTGGACTCGACCCTCGGGTCGCGGTTCGGGATCTTCTCACCGAAGCCCTCTCGAGTGCCCAGCGTCGGATTCCCCGCACCGGAGAGCCAGGGGTCGCTCGACAACTACCGGGGCAATCACGACTGCATCCGGCTCAAGCCCGCGCACTCGGTTCGGTTCTTGGTGCGCCCCGAGGCCGGGCTGCCCGAATCGGACCCGCTGGTCGTGACGCTCTATGTGCAGAACCACCCGTCCTCGTCGTCGCTCCGCGCTCGTGCGGTCCGCTCGACGAGCCAGGGCGGTCCCGAGACGTGGAGCGAAGCGATCGCGGTCCCCACACTCGGCGCGCTGAGCGACGCCGCGCCGCCCGCGCGGAAGGTCGTCACCTCCGTCATCGTGCCCCGGCTCCCGAGCCCGTTCGAGCACGCCCGCAAGGGCTCGGTGACGGTCTCCGACGCGGACGGCGCGTTCGCGCAGGTCCGTGTCGGGGACATGGTGCAGCTCTTCGATCCGGCGGGGGTTTCGGCGGTGTACAACGAGGCCTTCGCCGTGAGCGAGGTCACCCGCTTCGCGAACGGCAACCTGCGGCTCGCGTACGACTGGCTCCCGCGGCAGTTCCCCGCGCCGGGCGACTCGATCACGTTTATCAAGGGCGAAGAGATCTTGAAGAAGGTGCAGATCGAGATCCCCCCGTGCCCGGCGGACGAGTGGCGCGGGATCGAGGTCACCGCGGACGTGGAAGGTGACGGTGTCCTGCTCTGGGGGTTCGGCTTCGAGAACCCGGCGCGAAACGGGATCGTGACGGTGCCCATTGGTCGGTCGGGGTGCGGCGCGTGGATCCAGTACAACCGGTGGCCGGTGCAGGCCCCCCCGGGGGGCCGTTCGCTGCTCCAGCGCATCTTCGATGAACTGGACCTCGACGTCGCCGTGCTCACCACCGCAGATCAGGGCACACCGGGCGGGTTCCACCTTCGGTCGTACGAGCGGATCATCGACACCTTCCGCTTCGACTCGCCGGAGACGGAGCTGGTGATCTACGCGACGGGCCCTGAGTACGCGTCGGAGGAAACGCTCAACAAGGCGGACGCCTTCGACAAGTTCAGCGTGTTCGCGTCGATGCAGCTCGCAGCCGCGAACAAGCAGGTTCCGATGACGTCGTTCTTCTTCGACGAGTCTCGTCGGTCGTCGGCGTTCGGCCGTGTCGAGAGCGGCGTCGACACCACCGAGAGCGCGACCCATCCCGGCACGGTGCTCGACGTGACGATGCTCGCGGAGCAGTTGCTCGCGTTGCCCGCGGCTCCTCCCGTGATCCAGCCGGTCTCGGTGCTGGTGTGTCCTTCGGGGACAGCGACCTTCTCCGTCGACGCATCGCCGGAGACCCAGTTGCAGTACTCGTGGGAGTGGCAGCGCCCCGACGGCGCATACGCGACGCTGGCCGACGGGACGCTCGAGTGGAACGGCGCTGTCGTGGCCACCGTGAGCGGTGCGACGACGCACGCGATCACGCTGAGCGGTTTCGACCTGTGGCAGGGCGCGGGGTGGCCGAACCCCGGGCGGTCGGCTCTGCGGTGCACCGAGACGCGGCCCTCCGGGACGCTCACCAGCGTGCCCGCGGACTTCTCCGTCTGCCCGACTGATCTCGATTGCTCCTTCGGCACCGACGGCGACGACGTCCTCGTCTTCTTTGGCTGGTGGGACCAGAGCGACATCCGGGCCGACTTCAACGGCGACAGCGCCGTCGACGGCGACGACGTGATCGACTTCTTCGCCCGGTGGGATGCGGGCTGCTGAGAGCCGGTTACACTGGCGCGATGAACCTCCTCAAGGTGATCGCTTTCGTCTTCATCCTGTGCACCTCCCAGCTCTCCCGCGCGCAGGCACCGAAGCCACAAGCAACGGTCGCGCCGTCCTCAGATGCGGTCGATCGCATCGTGCTCGAACAGGTCAAGGCGCAGTCGCTCGTCGGCATCTCGGTCGCGTGCGCCCGAGACGGAACGATCGTGCTCGAACGCCACTACGGTTTCGAGGACCGCGCGCAGAAGGTCCCGGCGAGCGGGGAAACGATGTACCGCTGGGCTTCCATCTCCAAGCCTGTCACCAGCGTCGCCGCGATGCAGTTGGTGGAGACGGGCAAGCTCTCGCTCGATGCCGATGCGCGTTCCATCGTGAACGAGTTCCCTGAGAAGCCGTGGACGATCACCATCTGTCAACTGCTGTGCCATCAGGGCGGGATCGTTCACTACACCAACGGTGAAGTCGTACGGCTCCCTACCCCGAAGTCGCCAGCCCACCCCTACGAGGACGTGGTGGTGGCGCTCGACACGTTCAAGATGTCACCTCTGGTCTGCGAGCCCGGGACCAAGTACTCCTACTCCACGCACGGGTACATGCTCGTCGCCGCGGCGGTCCAACGCGCCGGTGGCGAGCCCTTCTGGCAGCAGGTGCGGTCGCGCATCGCGGAACCCGCCGGGATGAAGTCGTTCCGGCCCGACTACCAATGGGAGAGCATCCCGCATCGCGCGGTGGGGTACCGCGCGCTGGCGGGCGTGGTGGTGGAATCGACCGACACCGACGTGAGCTGGAAGCTGGGTGGCGGCGGTTTCATCTCGAACGTCGGCGACCTCTCGCGGTTCTCGATCGCCCTGATGGACGATCGTCTGGTGCGGCCGGAGACCTTCGTGCGGATGCGCGAGCGACAGCCGCTGCGCGACGGGTCCAAGACCGGGTACGGGCTCGGGTTGGACATCGGATCGTTCAGGGGCCGTCCCACCTGCGCCCACTCCGGGTCTCAGGAGAAGGCCGCGACCTTCTTGCTCATGGCGCCGGAGGACGGGTTGAGCGTCGCGATCATGTGCAACACCGAGGGCGCCTCGCTGCGCGACCTCGCGCGCGACCTGCTCGGCGAGATGCTGCCCGCCGGCGGGGTGGAAGCGCCCGAAACGAAGTGAGTGTGGCTGGGAGGAAGGTGCTTGACGAGCCCGGCTCAATATGTTACCGTATGGTCACAAGTCATGGACGACACCTTCGACGCGGTCTTCGGGGCCCTCGCCGACCCAACCCGGCGGCGGATTCTCGACGAGCTGCGGAAGGGGCCGCGCACGACCGGCGACCTGATCGCGTGTGCGCCGGGGCTCTCGCGCTTCGCGGTGATGAAGCACTTGAAGGTGCTCACGGGGGCGGGGCTCGTGACCGTGAGGCCTGAGGGTCGGAAAGTCTGGAACTACTTGAACGTGATCCCGCTCCGGCGGGTGTACGAGCGGTGGGTGAGTCCATTCGCTGACCTCTGGGCAACGTCGCTCGAAGGCCTCAAGCGAACGGTGGAAGACGACAATCGAAGGAGCAAGTCATGAACAAGTCGGCGGCGATCGTGGGTCTCTATGCGGCGGTGATCTCCGGGTGCGCGAGCGGCACTCGCACGGCCGTTGTCCCCGCGGCGTCGGCCTCGACGGCGCAGCGGTTCGAATCGCTGAAGCAGCTCGCGGGTCGTTGGGAGATGTCGATGCCTGCCGGTGAAGCGCCCGCGGTGTGCGAGTTCAAGGTCATCGCGGGCGGATCGACGCTCGTGGAGACGATGTTCCCGGGGCAGCCGCACGAGATGATCAACATGTACACCGTCGACGGCGATGCGATCGTCGCGACGCACTACTGCGCCGCCGGCAACCAGCCCCACATGAAGCTCGCCGGAGGTTCCGCGACCGACTTCCCGTTTGTTTCGACTGGCGTGACGAACCTGCACTCCCGTGACGAAGACCACATGATGGACGTGCGCATCGTGATGCACACGCCCGATCACGTGACGACCAGTTGGCGCGGGCAGCAGAAGGGCAAGGTCGGCGAGCACGCCGTCTTCGACTTCAAGCGTGTGAAGTGACCCTTGGGTCGCTGGTCAGCCGCGGGGCAGCCCCGCCCAAGACCGGAGCACCTTGTCCAGCGCCGCGGGGACGGGCATCACGCTGAGCCGTCCCTGCGTCACGAGCGGGAACTCAGCGAACCGCTCGTCGGCCTTGACCTGCGCGAGCGGCACCGGTGTCTTGGCGGCGACGATCGCTTCCACGTCGACGGCGACGAACTTGATCTCACCCGCGGCGGTCTTCTCGGGGCGTGCCGGATCCGCGTAAGGACCGCTGACCGCGCGGGCGAGCCCCACGATCGCCCGTTCGTCGGCGGTGTGAAAGATCAGGATGTCGTCGCCCTCCGCGATGGATCGGAGGTGCTTGTTCGCCGCGGGGCTGCTGACACCGTCCCAGCGGGCACGGCCCCCTTCGAGCAGACGCGCGAAGGAGAACTCGCCGGGCTCGGTCTTGAAGAGAAAGGTGGCCACGCTCAGCGCTCCGAGATGAACGAGAAGCGGGCCCAAGCGCTGGTGGACGAGCGGGCGTTGAGCACCTGCACGCCCGTTCCGGGAACGGTCTTGCGGAGGGCGATTCCGTTGTTCACCATGCTCACGGGCTCGAGGCAGAACCAGTCTCGCCCCGCTTCGTGGAAGATCACGCTGTGGGACAGCGATGGATGCGCCTCCATGCGGGCCAGCACGCCCGAGGCGGGCCAGCGGACCTCCGCGAAGTCGAACCCGGAGAAGACGTCGTCGAGATTCTCTTCGATCGTGGTACCGACCGCGAGCCGCGCACCCAACTCCTCGATGACCGACGGCCCCGTCGCCATGATCCTCTCGCAGGGGTAGCGTCCGGAGGTCGGCATGCGCACGACCGCCTCCTCCGCGCGGCCGCCGAGCCGCTTCATCCAGAACGGGTGGAGACCTAGCCCGAACGGCATGGGCGTCGCGCCGGCGTTCTCGAGTGACATCTCGACGAGCAGAGCGTCATCGGAAAGTTCGTACCGCACCCCGGCGCGGAAGGGCCAGGGCCAGTTGCGCCGACCGAGACAGTCGACTTCGAGCCGCGCGGAGACCGGAGATCTGTCGGTCAACTGCCACTCGCGGTGATGGACATCGCCGTGGATCGCGGTGCCGTCGTGCCAGTTGGCGGTGAGTTCGTGGGTTCGGCCGTCGAACTCGAAGACCGCGCCGTCGATGCGGTTGCACCAGGGCGCGAGCGTGTAGCAGGCGAGCTCGTTGAAGGTCGCCGGACTCTCTGGCGAAGGCCGCCAGACGTCGCACCACCCAGAGTCTGCTTTGTATTCCAACGAAAAAACGCCCGCGCCCAACTCGGGGAGCACGCGCAGACGCATTCTGTCGCTTTCCAGCTCGATCGGCCTCATGAAACCGATGTTACTTGGTCTGGGGTGTAGCCTGCGCGCCGCTCTGTGCGGGCTCCTGCTCCGCCACGGGAGCGGTCTCGGGCGTTGCTGGGCTGGCGTCAGGAGTGTGTACGGATGCCGCCGCGGTGGGGCTTGCAGCCGCGGGTTCGACGGCGCGGACTTCGTCCGAACACATACCGAGCGGGCAGCCGGTCGTGATCGTGTTGTAGCCGGCGACCCCGCCGAGCATCAACAGTCCGAAACCGATCACGCCCGACGACATTCCACGGCAGCCGCAGCATTTCATGGCAGTTCTCCCTTGCGTCGCGGGACGGGCCCGCTGGTGCACTGTATTCGGGCTTTGGATGCCGTGTTGGCGAACAAGGTTCCAAGTTCGCGGCAGCTGTTCAGTCTTGGCTTTCTCGGACCGATAGACGCCCGACGGCGTGGTTTCATACCCCCACCGAGAGAACGGAGAGTTCGATGACTGTGGGCGAGAACTCGCGATCGCTTGATCAACGCGACGACCCGGGACCGAAGCCCGAGGCCGCGGCCCCCGTCGGCGTTGGCTCGCTCGCGGAACTCGAGAACGGGATCCTCGAACAGCTCCGATCGGCGGTGGCCCGCCAGCGCGAGTTCGAATCGGTCCTCAACACACGAGAACGTGCGATCACGGCCCGGGAGGCCGAGGCGGCTAGCCTGAGGTCCAAATTAACCGAGCTCGCCGCGGCGGTGTCGGAAGAACAGGTCAAGGCGCTCGCCGCGCGTTCGGCGGCCGATTCGGCGCGAGAGACCATCGAGGGCGAACGCAGCGCGCTCGACGCGATGCGGTTGGCTCTGGACTCGAAGGAACGCGAGATCGAGGCGCTCTCGGCCGCGGCGGACGAGAGCTCCGCGCGGGGCCGCGCGGAGCTCGAACGGGCCGAGCGTGAGTTGCAGGAACGGGCCCGGGCGTTGGCGGCCCGCGAGTCGGAACTCACCGCCCGCGAGCGGGCCGTGGCCGCCGACGGGGAAGAACGACTGCGAGCAGCCCGCGCGGCGCTCGATCGGGCGATCGCAGATCGCGATGCGCTGGCGCAGAGAATCTCCAGCGCCGAGCACGACCACGCGCGCGAGCGAGCCGCGTTCGAGAACGAGATCGCGGGCGTCAGGCGCGAGCTGAGAGCCGCCGCGGCGGATCGCGAGGACCGCGTGAGCGCGGCGGCGACGAGCGGCACGGAGCTCGAGCGCGAGCGGGCCCGTTACGCGGCGTTGCTCGGGGTCGTTGAGGAATACGAGGCCTGGATAGGGTGCGAGCGTGCGGAGTCGGTCGGTCTGCTCCTCCGCCAGCGGGAGACCGACGCGGAGCTCGCGGAAGCCGGCGCGGTGATCGAGGCGCTCAAAGCAAGATTGAAGACGGCCATGATCGCGGCCCCCGCGCCGAAGGCCCCGGTCGATCCGGCGGCCGCGCGTTCGGCATCCTGGGTCGCCCACCGCAGAGCGCGACTCGCGAAGGTGCGCGAAGCGATCGGTCGCCGCATCGCGCGCCTGCAAAAGGGCGAGGAAGCCCTCGCGAAGCGGTTTGACCAGTGCGAGCAGCTCCTTTCCCAACGTGCCGCCCTCGCGACGACGCACCAGAAGCTCCGTGCCGTCGAGCAGCGGCAGCAGTCAAGGCGGGCGAGGGGCTCGGCCGCGACCGTTGCCCTGTGCAGCGTCGTCATGCTCGCGGTCCTTGGGGTGATGTCGTGGGCCGTGGCCCGAGAGTTTGCGCCGGCCACTTTCCAGGCCGAGGCGATTCTCGGCGCCGAGGCCAAGGGCCGGCCCTTGGGTGAGGCGGAACTCACGGAGTGGCAGCGATACCACGAGAGCCTGCTGCTGGACCCGATGTACCACGAGGCCGCTGCCGACCGCTTCAAGCGCCAGGGCACCGAAACGCTCGTCACACCCGGCCAGGTGCGTGACCTCATTTTCACCGCCATGACCACCGAGTCGCTCCGAGATGGCGAGCTACGGCTGCGACTGCGCGGCGAAGGTGCGGATCGGACCGAGCGGGTACTGGACACGATGACCGCCGCGCTGGCGAGCCACGCCAACGCCTCGGCCTCGCGCCGTATCGACGGTGGGATGACCAAGGTTGTGCACGCCGCGGCAGCCGGCGATACCCCGATCGATCAGACCCGGAACGTGTGGACGCTGATCGTCTTCGGCGCGGCGACGGTGTGCGCGTTCGGGTTCATGGGCGTGGTCTATCTCAGGCTTTCGAAGGCGAAATCGAAGTTCGAGAGCGACGCCGCGATCGCGGAGTCGCTCGATCAGGAGCGGTGGGCCGACCCGCGGCTGACCATCGACTGAGCCTGCACACCCGCCGTGCGCGGGCTATCCTCGCCGCTGATGGGCGAAGGTGCCAAGAAAAAACCGCTCGATGTCGCGCTCGGCGTGGTAGGTGTAACCCCGCTGGAGTGTCCACCATTGCCCGACGCGGTGATGACCGATCCGGTCGCCGGTCGGCTCGATCCACGCGCGTGGTTCACCAACCCCGCGCAGCCCTTCGAGATCGAGATCGGTCCGGGCAAGGGGCACTTCATCGTTCACCAGGCCAAGGACGAGCCCGGGACCAACTATCTTGGGATCGAGTGGGAAGGCGAGATCTACGCGTACTGCGCGGATCGCTGCCGCCGCCATCAGCTCGCCAATGTTCGCATGCTCCACGCCAACGCCGCGGATTTCATCCGATGGCGAGTCCCAGACGCGATGGTGGGGGTGGTTCACCTGTACTACTCCGACCCGTGGCCCAAGAGCAAGCACCACAAGAACCGAGTCGTTCAGGACCGGTTCCTCCGCGAGGTGTGGCGCATCCTGAAGCCCTCGGGCGAGCTGCGGGTCGTGACGGACCACGACGAGCTCTGGGAGTGGGACCTGGCGCACTTCGCGCCGCTGTGCGTGCCCGGCGGTCTGTACGAGATGCGACCGTTCACGCCCCCGACCTGGGTCGGTGAGGGCGAGGTGGTCGGCACCAACTACGAGCGGAAGATGTGCGACGGCAAGCCCCCCCACGCGGCGGTATTGAGGAAGGTCGGGGTCTGAAACGCCGGGTGGAGAGCGCTCAATCCCCGATCGGCACTACGCTCTTTCCTCGTGGACCACATCTCTCTCCCCATTGCCCTCGCGCCCGCGGCCGAACTCCCCATCACGGAGACGTTCACCTCAATTCAGGGTGAGGGGAAGCTCGCGGGCGTGCCGTCGTTCTTCGTGCGGTTCGGGGGGTGCAACCTCCGGTGCGCGTGGTGCGACACACCGTATTCGAGCTGGAAACCCGAGTTCACACGCTGGTCCCGGGAGGAGCTCCTCCGCGCAGCGGCCGACTCTGGTGTGGGGCACGTGGTCGTCACCGGGGGCGAGCCCTTTCTGTCCCCCGCGCTCCCGTGGCTGTGCGCCGAGCTGCGGCGGCGCGGGATGCACGTCACGATCGAGACGGCGGGAACGCTGTGGCGGCAGGTCGAGTGCGACCTGATGAGCATCAGCCCGAAGCTCTCCAACTCGACGCCGCGGAACGATCCGCGCGATCCGCGGGGGGTGTGGGCCGCGAGACACGAGGCGGCTCGGCTGCGACCGCACCTGATCTCTCGCTTGGCGGCGGCGGGCGCGGATCGGCAGCTCAAGTTCGTCGTGTGCGGGCCCGAGGACCTGGTGGAGCTCGACGCCCTGCTGGCGCAGGTCGGCCCGATTCGCCCGTCGGACGTGCTGCTGATGCCCGAGGGGGTTGATCGGCCTTCGGCGGAATCGCGCCGGTGGATCGCCGGGGCGTGTGTGGCGCGGGGTTGGAGGTATTGTCCGCGTTTGCACATCGAGCTCTACGGGAACACCCGCGGGACGTAACCCAGCGCGTTGCAAGCGCCTACGCTTGCCGCGCGATGCCCATGGTGTACCGTGTTTGCAAGGTGTTCGAGGTCGAATCCGGCCACATGCTGATGAAGCATCCCGGGCGGTGCAGGTTTCCGCACGGGCACTCCCGCCGGATCGAGGTCGTGGTTTCCGCACCCGAACTCGACCAGAACGACATGGTCTGCGATTTCAAGGCCTTGAAACTCGCGGTGGCTTCGTGCATCGAAGAGTTCGACCACGCCCTGGCGGTCAACAGCCTCGACCCGGTGCGAGGCAGGCTCGCGGAGTGGTCGGAGCGTGTGGTGGTGTTCGAGAACGCCGACCCGACGACGGAAGTGCTCGCGAAACACATCTACGAGTATGTCCAGGCGCAGGTCGAGTCGGGAAATGAGTTCACCGACCCGGATGGCGGCATCTACCGCCTGCCGAGGGGCCTTTGCGTCGAGAGGGTTCGAGTTGGTGAGACTTCATCGACTTGGGCGGAGTACGGACGAGCCTGACTTCCGAACGAATACGGGGCCGGCGTCGTACAAGCATCGCGCCCGCGGGGCGGGCGCACGGAGGCCGAGTTCATGGCTATGAACATGTCGTGGGTTGCTCGAAACGTGATCACGGGGTTCGCCGCGGCGGCGCTGCTGTGCGGCGGAGCGCCCGAGGCGGTCGCGCAGGACCGCGAGCCGGCGAAGGCCGAAGACGTGGCCTTCGCGAAGCGTTTGTCGAGGGTGTTCAAGTCGGTCGCGGGCCAAGCCGAGCCCGCTGTTGTGCACATCACCTCGCTCAACCGCGTGCGGTACCGGCGCGACTTCTTCGATCGGGTCGGCGAGGAGCAGATCGTGCCCAGCGGCTTGGGTTCGGGCCTCATCGTCTCCGCCGACGGCTACGTGCTGACCAACCACCACGTCGTGAAGCAGGCTGACAAGCTCACCGTGAAGCTCACCACCGGCGAAGAGCTCGACGCCAAGCTCATCGGGTCAGATGAGGCGACCGACCTTGCGGTGATCAAGATCGAAGGGAAAGACCTTCCCTACCTGAAGTTCGGAGATTCGGAAGCGCTCGAGGTCGGCGAGTGGGTTGTCGCGATCGGCAGCCCCTTCGGATTCTCCAGCACCGTCACCGCGGGGATCGTCAGCGCGAAGGGCCGCTCGATTTCTCCGAGTGAAGGCGCGCCCGCGTACCAGGATTTCATCCAAACAGACGCCGCGATCAACCCCGGCAACAGCGGCGGCCCGCTTCTCAATCTCGATGGCGAAGTGATCGGCGTGAACTCCGCCATCGCCACCCGCACCGGCGGCTACGAGGGCATCGGCTTCGCCATCCCCGCGAGCATCGCGCGGCCGGTGATGGAGAGCATCATCCTGCACAAGCGAGTGCTCCGCGGGTGGATCGGAGTGGGCATGAAGGACGCGACCACCCGCCAACTCGAGGGCAAGTCCCCGCAAGGGGTCGTGATTACCGAGGTCGCCGACGAGAGTCCGGCGGCGGCGGCCGGCGTTGCGCCGGGAGACATCATCGTTGGGTTCCAGGGCAAGAGCTTCAATGAGCAGCGTCTGCGGAACGCGATCTCCCTC